>CBFDDG010000123.1:0-10891 GCA_965603505.1 uncultured Phycisphaerae bacterium
CTGGAGACCGAGCCGGAGCTCAAGCAGGCATACGACGGCAACGAGGTGACGCGCAAGGTGATCGATATCGGTCGCAAGCTCGAAGGGCTTGCCCGGCATGCGTCCGTTCATGCAGCCGGCGTCGTCATTGCCGACGAGCCGCTGACCGATTTTGTCCCTCTCTACAAGGCCCCGAACTCCGACGATCTCATCACCCAGTTTGAAGGGCCCATGGTTGAGAAAGTGGGCCTGCTGAAGATGGACTTCCTGGGCCTCAAGACGCTCAGCGTGCTCGAGCGAGCTTGCGAATTGGTCAAGCAGAAACACGGTATCGAGATCGACCTGGAGAAGCTGGACCTGACCGACCGGAAGGTCTTTGAGGTTTTCGCCAACGGGCGGACGAAGGGGATCTTCCAGTTCGAATCCGGCGGGATGCAGGACCTGCTGATGAAGATGCAGCCGGACCGCATTGAGGACCTGATCGCCGCCAACGCCCTCTATCGGCCCGGCCCGATGATCCTCATCCCGGACTACATCGACCGCAAACACGGGGCGAAATGGTCGCTGCCGCACCCGATCATGACCGAGGTGCTGGAAGAAACCTATGGGATCATGACCTACCAGGAGCAGGTCATGCGAATCTGCAACCGCCTCGGGGATATTCCGCTGCGCGAGGCGTATACGCTCATCAAGGCCATCAGCAAGAAGAAGGCGGGCATCATCGCCAAGGAGAAGGAGCGGTTCATTGCCGGCTGCGTCGAAAAGGGTCTGACCAAGAGCGAGGCCGGGCAGATCTTCGAGTTGATCGAGCGTTTTGCGGGTTACGGCTTCAACAAGAGCCACTCCACGCGGTACGCGTTTATCGCTTATCAGACGGCTTACATGAAGGCCCATTGGCCCGTCGAATTCATGGCGGCGCTGCTGACCTACGAAATGGACAACACGGACAAGATCGTCGAGTACATCGGCGAATGCCGGGAGATGGGCATCGAGGTCATGGCGCCTGATATCAACGACAGTGATGTCAACTTCACGCCGCTTTATCGCGAGACCGACCAGGATGGGAGCCGGGTGATTCGGTTCGGTCTGGCAGCGGTCAAAGGCGTGGGGGAGAAGGCGGTCGAGCATATGATCGTGGCCCGCAAGCGGGTGGGGCGATTCAAGAGCCTGTTCCATTTCTGTGAGAACGTGGACCTGCGGGCCGTCAACAAGCAGGTGATCGAGGCCCTGATCAAGGGCGGCGCCTTCGATGGGCTCGGCGGCAACCGGCCTCAGATGATGGCCGGGCTGGAAAAAGCCATGGAGATCGGCGCGAGCCTGCAATCCGACAAGGTCAGCGGCCAGATGAACTTCTTCGGGCAGATGGCCGGCGAGGCCGACTATGCGGAGGACCACAAGCAACTGCCCGAGGCGCCGCCCTGGCCGGAACTGCAAATGCTTGCCTATGAGAAGCAGGTGCTCGGCTTCTACGTCACGAGCAACCCGCTCAGCCAGCACGCCGAGGCGATCAATGACTATTCGACCACGAACACGGCGCACCTCGCCGAGGCGAATGGCCAGGGCAACGGCCATGGGAACGGTCATGGCAGCGGTCATGGGAACGGTGAAAAGCAGGTCGTCATCGGCGGGATGGTCACGAAGATCCGGTACAACCTGACGAAGACCGGCCGCAACGCCGGCTCCAAAATGGCGGTCTTCACGCTCGAGGATCTCCAGGGCCAGATCGAAGTCGTGCTGTTTCCCGATACGCTCAGCGAGTTTGCTCCATTGCTCGTCGAAGACACGGTGGTTTTCGTCCGGGGTAAGGCCGATTACCGCCGGGAGAGGGCCAACATCATCGCCTCGGAGCTGATTCCGCTGGACAGAGCGAGGGAAAAACTGGCCAAGGGGGTGCGGATTCGGCTGGACGCCAGAGAGGTGACGAAGGAGAGGGTGGTGCAGATCCGCAGCATCTGCCAGCATCACAGGGGCAGCCGGCCTTTCTCTGTGGTGGTTGCGACGGAACGAGGCAGAGTGTACGCCACGGCCGACCGGACCTTGTCGGTGAATCCGGACGTGGAATTCTGCCGTAAGATGCGGCAGCTCGTGGGGGATGAGAATTTCACGCTGGCAAAATAGTTGCGTTGGACCGCAATGATTCATTGGTGCATCGAGACCTCGCCACAAGAACCGTGCGTGCAGAGGGGCTGCCCAATCGGGGGATGGAGACCCGGGGGAACGGGCAAACGATGCAGGAAAGCACCTTCGTGGTACGATTATAAGGCCCGGTTTTGGCCGTGTTTCAGGCTGGCCGCGCAAAACGCGCAGTGACAGAAGACGCCCGCCATGGTACGCTAAACCCATGGACAGGATACCCACCGATACAACGGCAGACGCTCGGATCGAGGAGATCAAGGCCCTGCGCCGCCTCAGTATCAGCGAGCGGGCGGCCATGACCTTTGAGTTGAGTGATAATCTCCGTCAGATCGTCAAGGACGGCGTGCGCCACCGCCACCCGGATTGGGACGATGCGCGTGTGGAGCACGCGGTTCTGCGGATTGTCTTAGGGGATCGCCTGTACGGCGAGGCATTCGGAGAGGACGGTGGGGCGGCTGATGCGTGAGCAGCGGGCGTTTCTCAGGAACTTGATTGATTTTCTGGAAAAAACGGGGATCCCGTACATGCTCGCCGGTTCGCTCGGAAGCAGCTTTCATGGCCGTCCGAGGGCAACCAACGACGCAGATGTGGTAATTGCCCCTACGGAGTCTCAATTGAGGCTCTTTCTGGACAGCCTCGGATCTGATTATTATGTCAGTAAGGACGCGGCACTTGCAGCATTGAGTCAGGAATCGACATTCAACGTCATTGACATCATGGCGCAGTGGAAGGCCGACTTGCGTGTTCGCCGAACGAGGGCGTTCAGCGAGATGGAATTCAGCCGCAGGCAAAGAGCGGTGATACTTGACATGGATGTCTGGGTCGTGTCGGCGGAAGATGCGATCCTGAGCAAGCTCGAATGGGCTAAAGACAGTGCGTCATCGCAGCAGCTGCAGGACGCGCTTGGCGTGCTTCAGATTCAGGATGACCGATTGGACATGGACTATCTTCGGAAATGGGCAGAAGATTTGGGCGTGCGCGACAGGCTGGAGGCGCTTCTTGAGAAGACCCGACAAGACGAGTAATCGCAGGGGGATATGAACGACGGCGGATCGGAAAAACTGGCGGGTCGGTTCCTTGTGCTGGATGGGCCCGATGGATGCGGCAAGAGCGGCCAGGTCCAGATGCTTGCCGACTGGTTGCAGAGCCGGGGTGTCAAGACCGCCCGCTTCCGCGACCCGGGGACCACGGTCATTGGGGAGAAGATCCGAGAGATCCTGCTGAGCCCCGCCCATGAAGCCATGACGACATCGTCGGAGGTACTGCTTTATATGGCGGCCCGCGTGCAACTGTGGGCGGAACGTATCGCACCGGCGCTGAAGGAGGGCCAGTGCGTGCTTTTAGACCGTTGGCTCTCAAGCACCTGTGCCTATCAGGGGTATGCCGGCGGCTTCGGCATGGAGACCGTTGTCGAGATCGCTCGGGATTCATTGGAGAGGATTTGGCCCGATTTGACGATCGTTCTGGATGTCGACCTGGCAACGGCCGCCCAGCGGCTCAATCGCGAGTTGGACAGAATGGAGCGCAAGGGCGATGGCTATCATGCTCGGGTCCGTGAGGGGTTTCTCAGACTGGCCGACGGGCGACCGGATTTTGTCGTTGTGGATGCTACCGCCACGCCGGAAGCCGTGCACAAAGAGGTCGTGAAAGTCGTACAGAAGTTGGGGGCAGGATAAGTGAAGAAGGCGGTTGTTCTTATCTATGTCGCTTGAGGACGTTTTTTGCCAGGATAGGGCCATCGGGATCCTGCAGCGGGGTCTTGCCGCCGACAGGTTGGCCCATGCATACATCTTTGCCGGACCCGAGGGCGTGGGAAAGTATAAGACGGCCCGGGAATGGGCCAAGCTTCTGCTTTGTGAGAACCCGCCGGCAGGGCGAGGCAAATCCGGGGTCTCTGCCGATAGTTGCGGCTCGTGCGAATCCTGCGTTCTATTCGAGGCCGGCTCCCATCCCGATTACGCGCATATCTACAAGGAACTCCTTGAGTTCACGAGAGACGGCAAGGGGAAAAAGACGCCGGTCGATCTGTCGATCCATGTCATCCGGGAGTTCTTGATTGAGCACGTCTGCATCCGGCCGGCTTACTCCCACCGAAAGGTCTATGTCGTCAGCGAGGCCGAGAAGCTGAACGTGAATTCGCAGAATGCCCTGCTCAAGGTGCTGGAGGAGCCGCCGTCTTACTGCACCATCATTCTCCTGTGCACCCGGCTGGAACAGCTCCTGCCCACGACGAGGTCGCGCTGTCAGATTCTTCGCTTTGGGCCGATTGACGAGGATCGGATCATCTCTGAATTGACCGGGATGGGGCTCGGCTCGAAAGAGGCGGAGTTTTTCGCTCGCTTGGCCCAGGGCAGTCTCGGCCTGGCTTGCCAGTGGGCCCGGCTCGAGCTCGACGGGGTGGGACTGTTCGAGATCAAAAGGGAGATTGTGGCCTCCCTGGCCCACTATCGGATGGCCGATGCGCTGGACATCGCCGAGCGGATCGTTGATGACGGCAAGCGAATCGCCTCGGGCTGGGCGAACCTGGACAAGACCACGAGCAAGAGCGATCTGGCCCGCCGGGCGCAGAGGACGCTGATTCAGATCGTCATCTCCGCGCTGCACGATGTCGCGATTCTTCATTTGACCGCTGACCGACCGCTTGTCCATTCGGATCAGGCGGAGCGAATCGCCGAATTGGCCCGCCGTCTCACCCCGGAGCAGGCCATTGAGGGAGTCCGTGAGGGGTATGAAATGCTCCGCTGGAGTGAGGCCAACGTCACCGACAGGCTAATTTTTGACCGCCTATTGTTACGCTTGGCGCGTTCCGCTATAATGAGCCTCCAGAGTTGACGCCTGCACGTTTGGATTCACCGGGATTTGTCTTGTGGCAGCAGGACAGCCCCTGTCAGGATAATCAGGAATGACCGAAGAAACGCCGACAAAGGCCAAACCGAACAAGAGCAGAAAGTTCCTGTTGGTCCGTTACGGCCATATGAAGAATCTGGGTCTCTTCGAGCATAGTGAAACGCAGATCCCCAAGACGCCGGCCCGCGTAGTGGTCAAGACGGACAAAGGACTGGAACTGGGCCACCTGGTCGGGCAGGCGGGCTCGTATAAGGAAAACCGGTTTCGACTCACGGAGGAGCAGATCTGCGGCTATTTCATCAACAGTGATATCAGCTTCAGCAGCGAACCCGTCGGCAAGGTCGTCCGCCTGGCCACGCCCGACGATGTCTGTGAAGAGCAGCACCTCGAGAAGATCGCAAAGGAGGAGATCGCCTGCTGCGAACGCTTCGCCAAGGAGTTGAGCCTGAAGATGAAGATCATCGACGCCGAGCATATCTTCGGTGGCGAACGCGTCATCTTCTACTTCATGGCGAGCGGTCGCGTCGATTTTCGTGAGTTGGTCCGCAAGCTCGCCCAGGAGTATCAGACGCGCATCGAGATGCGCCAGATTGGCTCGCGCGACGAGGCCAAGCTGCTCGGCGATGTCGAGAGCTGCGGCCGGGAGTGCTGCTGTATCCAGTTCCTCCAACTGCTCAAGCCCGTGAACATGAGGATGGCGAAGATGCAGAAGGCCACCCTCGATCCGTCCAAGATCTCGGGTTATTGCGGCCGGTTGAAGTGTTGTCTCCGCTATGAGGACGAAACGTATACGGACCTCAAGAAACGTCTGCCCAGAAAAGGCTCATTCGTCCAGACGAAAAACGGCGAGGGAAAGATCATCGACACGCAGATTCTGACTCAGCTTGTGGTCGTCGAGTACGAGAACGGCGACCGGGCGGCGCTTCCCCTCGACGAGGTCACCGTTCTGCCTGCTTCGGCCGCTCGAAAGAGACCGCCCCAGGAGGCCCCCCCCGTTAATCGCAAGCGTGGGGAAAGGACCAACGGCAAGAAGCAGTAGTTCGTAAGGAAACAGAATGCCTCGAACGATTGTCGTGACCTCAGCTCTGCCCTATGCAAACGGGCCCATCCACATCGGGCACCTCGTGGAGTACGTGCAAACGGACATCTGGGTCCGATTTCAAAAGATGTGCGGCCATCGGTGCTTTTACTTCTGCGCCGATGACACGCATGGCACGCCGATTATGATCAGTGCCCGGACCGCGGGGATCGCGCCGCAGCAGCTCATCGGACGCGTGCACAAGGAGCATACGGCGGACTTCGAGAGCTTTCACGTCAGATTCGACAACTACCATACGACGCACTCTCCGGAGAACAAGGCATTCAGTGAGTTGATTTTCCAGCGGCTTAACGAGGCCGGCTCGATCGTCAAGCGAGAGGTCGAGCAGACCTACTGCGAAAACGAGAAGATGCCGCTGCCCGACCGGTACGTGCGCGGCACGTGTCCCCGCTGCAGCGCCGAGGACCAGTACGGGGACTCGTGCGAGGTCTGCGGCGCGACCTATCGGACGACGGATCTGATTCACCCGCGATGCGCCAGTTGCGGCGCGCCGCCGGTCTCCCAGAAGTCGGTGCATTATTTTTTCAAGCTGGCCGACTACGAGACGCAGCTCAAGGACCTGATCGCAACCGGGTATACACAGCGGTCGGTGGCGAACAAACTCGACGAATGGTTCAAGGCCGGCCTGAAGGACTGGGACATCTCCCGTGACGGCCCCTATTTTGGCTTCCAGATCCCGGGCGAAGAGAACAAGTACTTCTACGTCTGGCTCGACGCCCCCATCGGCTACATGGCCTCGGCGAAGAACTACTGCGACCGGCACGGGCTGGATTTCGACGAGCTTTGGAACAGCCCGGCCAACGAGCTATATCACTTCATCGGGAAGGACATCATGTACTTCCACGCCCTGTTCTGGCCGGCCATGCTTATGGGATCGGGCTTCAAGGTTGCGAACAAGCTCTTCGTGCACGGCTTTCTCACCGTCAACGGCGAGAAGATGAGCAAGTCGCGGGGGACCTTCATCAAGGCCGACACGTATGCCAGGCACCTGGATCCGGAATGTCTCCGCTACTACTATGCGAGCAAGCTGACGGACACGGTCGAGGACATCGACCTGGGCATTCAGGACTTCATCAGCAGGACGAACGCGGACCTGGTGGGCAAGTATGCCAATCTGGCATCGCGGTCGGGGCCCATGCTGAACAGGCAGCTCGAAGGCCGGCTCGGAACGCTCGATGATGACGGCCGACAACTTCTCGGCCGGCTGGTTGCGGCCAAGGAGCAGATCATCGCTCACTACGAGGGTTTGAGCTATGCCGCTGCGGTGCGCACCATCAGTGCGCTGGCCGATGAGGCCAATCGCTATGTGGAGCAAAACCAGCCATGGACGACGGTGAAGACCGACCTGGAAAGAACGCGGACCACCTTGACCGCCGTATTGAATGCGGTTCGAGTTCTGACGATCTACCTCAAGCCCATACTGCCGCAGTTTGCCCAGAAGGTGGAGAAATTCCTGGGTGTTGATGAGCTGCATTTTGCAGACGTCGAGAAGACACTGGAGAATCACACCATCGGTGCGTTTGAACGATTGTTCGAGAGAATTGATGAGGAGCAGGTAACCGCCATGATCGAGGAAAGCAAAGAAGGCCAGGCCCCGCAGGTCGTCCCCGTCCAGCCGCCGGCTGAAGAAGCCGAGCCGTTCAAGCCGGAGTGTACCATTGACGATTTCGCCAAGCTTGACCTGCGCGTGGCCCGGGTCGTTAAGGCCGAGCGGGTCGAGGGGGCCGACAGGCTGCTTCATCTTGTCCTGGACGTCGGAACGGTCGAGCGGAACGTTCTGGCCGGCATGGCCACCGCCTACGCCCCGGAAGATCTGGTCGGCAAGAACGTGGTTTACTTTGCCAACCTCAAGCCCCGAAAGATGAGGTTCGGGCTCTCCGAAGGCATGATCCTCGCGGCGGGCAGCGGCGGCAAGGACATCTTCATGCTCGCCCCCGACGCCGGGGCCAAGCCGGGCCAGAGAGTATCTTAGAATTGGCGATGTACAGTTTACGATTTGCGATTCGGGGCCGCCGCGACGAGCGAGGCTGAATCGTAAGTTGTCAATGGCAAAAGGTAGATTCGGTACGGCGGGATGAAGAAGAGCATTGAGAAAATCGCTTGGGAAGCCGGGCGTTACAGTCCGGCAGCGTTCAAGTTCGTCTACGAAGGACTTGGCTACACGGTGCAGAACATCGCCGACGAGCCTCGTCACGTTAGCGGCCAGACGCTTTGCGAGGGGTTGCGAAGAATGGCCATCGAGAAGTACGGCCGGCTCGCTCTGCTCGTCCTCAATTCCTGGGGTATCCGGACGACCCGCGACTTCGGCGAGATCGTCTACATCCTGATCGATCACGAATGGATGAGCGCCCAGCCCACCGATTCCATCGACGACTTCAACGCCGTCTACGATTTCGAGACCGTCTTCCGGGACGGGATCAGTCCTTAGGACGGCCTCGCCGAGGAGCAAACCATGACGCGAGATCAGGCTTGCATACGCTTGCATCGGCCTTTTGCGAGATTTGTCGTTGTGTTGCTGCTGTACGCCGGCGGTCTACTTCTTCCGGGGATCGTTCATGCACAAACGTCGAGCGGGCCCGGGCGGTCCGTTCCCGACCCCGGCTCGCTTTTCGAGACGCAAGAGGGGTTGGCCCGTTTGCCGTCGCTCGGCGTTGAACAAGTTGTCTTCGCCACACGACTGAGCTATGACGATCCACACTGGTATGCCAATATCGGATACTATTGCGACGATGAAGGTCACAAAGCCTATGCCGGCAACGGAAAGCCGGACGAGAGCAACCTGTACCTGTTGAACGCGGCTACCGGCGAAGTCAGAATCCTGCTTGCCGCTGGTGGTGGCAGCGTGCGAGATCCTCACGTGCATTACGACGGCGAGACCGTTCTCTTTTCGTACCGCAAGCCCGGGACGGAGTGCTACAATCTGTACGAGATCCGGGCGGATGGGACGGGCTTGCGGCGCATCACGGAGACGCCGTACGACGATTACGAGCCGGCGTACTTGCCGGATGATGACATTGTCTTCGTCTCGACGCGGAGCCAGCGCTGGGTCGGTTGCTGGATGACGCAGGTAGGCACGCTCTTCCGATGCGACCGCGAGGGCGGAAACCTCCATCCCCTTTCGTTCAACCTCGAACACGACAACACGCCCGCCGTGCTGCCGGACGGACGAATCCTTTTCACGCGATGGGAGTACGTGGACCGGTCCCAGGTCGGATACCATCAGCTCTGGACGATGAATCCCGACGGAACAGCCGTGACGACCTACTTCGGGAATCAGCGGCACTACCCGTTGTTCATCGATGCCCAACCGATCCCGGGCGGCACGGAGGTACTCCTGATCGATTCGCCCGGACATGGCCGTTCGGACCATCGCGGCCACGTCTGCATGGTGACGCCACGGTACGGCCCGGACGATGCCCGCGGCTGTCGGCGCATCACCCGCCAGGCGGCGTTCAATGATCCGGCCCCGATTGACGGCGTGTCGTTTCTCGTTGCCTCGCAGAAGCAGCTTTCCCTCGGTACGCGAGAGGGCGACCTGATCCCCGTCCTGACGTACAAGGGCCAAGCGAATCTTCACGAGCCGGTCCCGGTGCGTCGGCGTTTGCGGGAGAAGATCATCGCCGACCGCACGGACAGCCGCCGGTCGATGGGCCGCATGCTCCTGGCCGACATCTACACCGGTCGCAACATGGAAGGCATCGAGCGGGGCGAGATCAAGAAGCTGCTGGTCCTGGAGATTCTGCCCAAGCCGGTGAATTTCAGCGGCGGGATGGACCTGACATCGTGGCTCGGCACGTTCATCCTCGAACGAGTTCTGGGCACGGTGCCGGTCGAGCCGGACGGCTCGGCCTACTTCGAGGTCCCTGCGGGCCGTTGCGTTCTCTTCGTCGCGCTGGATGCCAAGGACCTGTCCGTCAAACGCATGCAGAGCTTCACGAACGTGATGCCGGGCGAGACGCTTGGCTGCGTCGGATGCCACGAGCCGCGGACCCAGGTGCCGCCCTCGGGTGCAGGAGCGGTTCCCATGGCGCTGAAGCGCGCCGCGAGCCGGATCGAGCCGTTCCCCGGCCGGCCGGACGTGCTGGATTTCCGCAGGGACGTGCAGCCCGTGCTGAATGAGCGTTGCGTCGCCTGTCACTCGTACGAGGATCCGCAGGGACGCGTCGTCCTGACGGACGATCTGGGCCTGCGCTGGTCGATCAGCTACTATACGCTCCTGGCCACCGGTCAGGTCGCCGACGGTCGCAACGGACTGGGCAACCAGAAGCCGCGGACGATCGGCTCGACGGCCAGCAAACTCATGTCCAAGATTGACGGGTCCCACTATGAGGTCACTGTGACGGGCGATGAATGGCGAACCATCTGGCTGTGGCTCGAAAGCGGGGCACCGTACGCCGGGACCTACGCCGCGTTGCGTAACGCCGCCGACCAGGGCCGCGAGGGCCTGATGTACGGGATTGGCGGCTCGCCCGTTATGAACCAGACCTGTCGTCAGTGTCACGCCCCTGGGAGACAGGCGCCGACCCTTCCGGCGTTCCTGTCGGAGGAGCAGCGGCGCCGGCTGGTGCGCGAGCGTAACTTGGCGCCCCACGAGCGCATCGTGCAAGAGGACGATTCCCGTTTCTCGTTGCACGTGCTGGTGAACGTCTCCCGGCCCGAATGTTCGCCCTTGCTGCTGGGCCCGCTCTCGAAAGCTGCCGGCGGGTGGGGGACCTGCGCCCATCGGTTTGAGGGGCGCGGCGATCCCGGTTATCGACAGCTATTGACGGCCCTCCAGGACGGCAAACAACAGTACGATCAGATCCCCCGCTTCGGCATGCCCGATTTCAA
>CBFDDG010000124.1:0-10872 GCA_965603505.1 uncultured Phycisphaerae bacterium
AAGTTCAAATAGACCGGCTCTTCGAAATGATCGACCTCGATCTTCTTCTTGAACACCGTGCGGCCGCTGCTTTGTTCCAGAGCGACCAGGTACTGGTCGCCGCCGGCGAAGAGAGCCTTCACGGGCATTCGGCCGGTTTCGTCGGCCAGCGCCTCAGGGCTGTGCGTCTCCAGGAAGTAGATGCGCCCCGCCGCGATCACGATCGTCGTATTGAGCACGACGCCGTCACGATACGTCCAGAGCATCGCATCGTTTTGCTTATCCTTTGCGAACAGATAGTCGCTGGTCACCAGCTTCATGTTGCGATACCACAGGGCGTTGTCCGCCGCCCGGCTGGTCTCCCGGTAGGGTGCAGCCGGTTTGCAGGCCGAGCCGAAGAGGATCTTATCCCGATAGGCGACGATGCCCCATTCGTGCGTCTCGTCGTCGCCGAGCTGCGGCATCGTGAAGCTGGAACGGAGCTGTCCGTCTCGCACGTCGTAGGCGTGACATCGGTCGCCGGCCGCCAGGTACAGGGCATGCTCATCAATCGCCATGCTGCCGCCGTCGAGGAACGCGCCCAGCCGGCGTGAAACGGGCACGTCGATGCGCCACAGGATGGCGCCATTGTAGGCGTCCATGCCGAAGACCATGTTGTCGCCCGGAACGAAGAGCCGTCCGTTTTTGCTAAGAGGCGGGACATTACGGTGATGACGGTCAATCATGTCACGTGGGCCGGGCTCGCCGAACCACTGCGGCGTGAGAGGGCCTTTGACGAGCCGGTCGCCGCTGCACGCACTGTTGCCGGGCTCGGCATAGATGTGCGTCCACTCGCCCGAGCCGTCGAGACTGCCCCGGGTGAAGCGGCCCCAGGTGGAATCCCCATCATTGGCGACATGCCAGTCCGAAGAGATTGCCTGTCCCCACTTTCGCATCTTGCTGTCGGAGTCGGCCTCATCGGGCGTGCCGAGGATCAGTGTGCCACCGCAGGGGCGCAGGACGCGGAGAAGCTCGCGCGTGTCATCCGGAAAGGGTTCGCCTCGCAACGCGCCGTCCGAAACCACAAGGTTGGCGAAATAGCTCGTGTAGGGCAATTTGCCGCCGGTATGGTGATGGACGACGACCCGGTCGGAGAATCCGGCCCCGTCGAGTAGCCGGCGCGCCTTGTCCGCCATCACGGCGTCCGACTCGACGGCGACGATCTCAAGTTTGGTCCGCCGGGCCAACTCACAAGCGAGCCGGCCTTCGCCGCAATCGAGGACGAGGCAGTAGCCTTTGCGAGCCGGTATCTGCTGGACGATGGCATCGGCGGCCGCCTCATATCGCTCGCTGAGATCGTCCTGCGGCTCGCGACTTGAACGAACCTCGCTCACGATCGCCTGCCACTGCCCCAGTCCGGATCGCCGGAAGCAGTGGATGCGTCCCTCGTCCGTGCTAACGAACAGCGACTTGCCGGCGACGGAAATTCCATACGCCCTGCCTTCGACATTGTCCTTCCAGACGACGGTGCCGGTCTCACTGTCGACAGCCGCGACTTCGCCATCGCCGCCCGCGAACAGGGTCTTTCCGGCCACGATCAAGGAATAGGGATAGCCGCAATCCGTCGTCCAGAGATAGCAGGCCTTCATCTTTGCATCGAGCTGCTTGATCCGCCCGTTCAATTCCTCTAATTCCGTGCGAGTCTTCTCCGCTTTGGCCGTTTCCATTTTCTTGAGCGATTTCTGAAGCGTGGCGCGCGTTCGCTGCAAGTGCGTTCGTTCCCGCGAAAGCGAGAGGTATCGTCCCCGGTCGAATGCGGCCAACTGCTGTTCCGACTGCATGTACGCGACCGAGCCCGAAACGACCATGCGCAACCCGCCGAAGGTGGCGACGGTGTCCTTAGCCTGCACGTCGCCGGCCTGAAGCTGCTTCGGGCCTCGTCCCGGACCGGTGACGAGGACGTCTTCGGTGAGCACCGCGTAGGCCCCGCCTGCGCTGGGCAACTGTCCCTCCGCGTTTCCCTGCTCCCGTGAGAAGATCGCGGGATTGGTCCGTCCGGTGGGAAGATACAGCCGTTGCGCCGAGGCCAGGATGTAACCCTGGGGCGCGACCTTGAGCCGCTGCCTGTACTTCACCGATCCGGTCTGGGCGTCGAGTGCGGCCAGATAAGTCCCCTGCTCCGGGAACAATCCCGCCGTGCAGTAGACGGATCCCTGATCGACCACCAGCCCGGTCCGCACCGGCCACAGGGAAATCATCCGTCCGTTGCCGGGGATCATCCGCTCATCCGTCGCCACGCGGCATTTCCAGAGCAGCGATCCGTCCTTGCCCGACAGACAATACACGAAGCCGTCGTCCGAGCCCACATAAAGCCGCCCATCGGCAAGGGCCGGCGCAAATCGAATCGGCCCTTCCGTAAAGAAGATCCATCGGACGGCTCCCGTCTCGGCATTCAACGCATAGATCTTGCTCTGGGAGGACGAGCCAAAGTAGGCGGTGCCGGCGGTCGCAACCACATGGAAGACGCGGTCGTATGTCTCGATGGCCCGCAGATCGAAATGATCGTGGAAGAAGTCCTGTCGGGCCGGCTCGCCCCAGGCCGGGGCGGGTGGATGCAGGGCCTTGAAGGTCCATGCACCCTTGAGCGGCAATTCCAGTTGCGTTTCCGTCACGCCGCTGCGGAAGCCGTCATGCATGTAGGTGGGCCAGTCCTGGCCGTATGTCAGACCGATGAAACTGATAAGTACGTAGAAGGTCGGCAATACGATGAATCGCGTCACGCTTTTTTCGCCCTCCAAAGAACCAGCACGGATAGCAAAGCGACCAGTGCTGCCATGGCGACCAGAGAGGCGGCCAGGATGTGGAATTCAGTTTCTCTCGGTGGCGGATCGCCATCGGCCCGGATCGTACCGGGAGGCGGTGCCGGCGGCGGCGGCCCTGGTGTGGTCACAACAACATTCGGCTCCGCCTGCGGCTCGGCAACGTCCCCGCCGACCTCTATTTCCTGGTAGTCGAAGGGCACGCCCGGATAATCGAAGCCCCCCATGCCGCGACGAATGATGGAGACCATCTCCATCTTGACCATGGGACTCTCCGGATCGAAGCCGAGGCTCTCCACGACTTTCTGCTGAAGCCCTTCATCCCAGCGCGCCGGCAACATCGTGCCCTGGAGCCATCGGTGGTCCAGGCCGCATTCGCAGTCGGCCCCGATGACGAAGAGTAATTCGGTCAGGTGGTCCGGGTTGAGCATGTCTGCCTTGAACAGCGGTCCGATCCACCGGCCCCGACCGTAGAAGACCGCCGCATGAGGTTCGTTGATATCTTCCATTTTCAGGCCGAGACTCCAGAGGAGCATCTCCTCGCGCGCCAGCGATGTCTGATCGAGAACCACCATTTCGGGCGGCCTGGCAATCGCCTTGGGCAGGAACTCCAACTGCTCTTCGATGCGACCGATCGCCGCCATGAGGGTTTCTCTCGCCGTCACATTAGCGCCTTGGTCCGGCCCTTCAATCAGCAGCACGACCCCATAGCTGCTCGTGGCTTTCTCCAGAATCTGCCGGCATGCCGGGGAATGCAGCACGTCCTCCAAGGCAGAGACAACCGCCTCTCCCAGGGATTGCGCATTCTCGGGCAGGAGCAGCGGTCTGGACGGTCCATCCGGAGAGACCAGGACCGCAGCAGGAAAGCCCTTAATGCCGTGCGACGAGAGGAATTCCATGGCGGGATGATTCGCATCGGTCCCGGTGTTGACGAGCTCGAAGCGGATGTTCGTATCCGCCAGCGCCCCTTCGACCACTGCTGCTGAACCAGCGGTATTATCTGTCGCAGTCTCGTCGGATGAATACACGAAGAGCCAATACGGGTCGATCCCCGTGTCGATGAAGCCGACCTCGTGGACGTTGTACCGGCACGCATGCGCAGGGCAGGCGTAGAAAGCCAGACAGCACGCGATGCCGGCGGCAAGCCATTGCAGTTTCCTCACGCCAAAACACTCCTCGGCCGGGACATCAGAACCGCCCCGCCATGACTGTCTGCGCTCGTTCGGGGCGACCGAAGCAAACGACTTTTCCATCCGTCAGGGTCACGATTGCTCTGCCGGCACTGTCGACCGCAAGCCCCCACGGAACCGGCGGCTGCGGCAGCGGCTTCTTCCAGACGATGCCGCCATTCGACGCGCTCAGGGCGACCAATTCCTTATCCGTAGCCAGGAGAACCGCGTCGCGGCACACGGCCATCGCGTGGGCTTTCTTGAAATTGGCAGACCACGAAGGTTTGCTCCGCGGTGCGATTTTGCCCCAGTCAATCTGGAACCGGTTCCCGGGGTTGGCCATCTTGCGGGCAAATCCTTCGCGATCGAACTCGCGGAATCCCATGACTTTCTGCCCGCCGGCGGTTGAGGTCCATACGACCGGTGTATCCCCCGCCGAGGCGAGGAAGACGCGGCTGAACACGGTGCCGTCGTAGACATCGTAGGCGGGGTGGCCGTAGAACGGCTTGCCGCACGCCACGACCTGGTCGGCCAGCAGCGACAGCTCCCAGCCGCGGGGGCTATGCGAGACGCACTCGGCCAACGGGCCCGGCTCGTTCAGACATCGTCCGGTCGCCGCATCGTAGACTGCGGGCGAGATGGACGTCCCGCCGGCTAAGTAGAGCTTCCCATCGTGCAACAAGAGGTGTCCCTGCACGCTCACCCCGGTGCGCGCGTCGGCGTCCAGATGCCCCGATGTGCTGTTATGCCATTTGACCTTGCCGGTCCTCGCATCCAGTGCGTAGACATAGGTGCCGTCGTAGTTTGCAATCCCGGCGGCCGCATAAGCGGTGCCATCTTCCACGAGGACGCCGGCGGCAACGGGCCACGTCGACATCAATGTGCCGTAGACGGGGATCAGCCGTTCGGCCGGCGCCGCCCGGAACCGCCAGAGCTGGCGGCCCGTCCCGGCCTCCAGGGAGTAAATCCAGCCATCGCCCGAACCTACGAAGGCCCGCCCTTCCCAGATCGTCGGCGGCATGCGGACGGCCCCGCCGGTATACGCTTTCCATCGCACCTCGCCCGAACGTGCGTCGAGAGCTCGGACGATCCCGTCGGCGCCCCCCACGAATGTCAGGTTGCCGGCGGCCACGGGCGCTGTCACGCGTGACAGGCCCGCGGGCGTCGCGAGTTGCAGGTCGCGCTCCCAGAGGAGTTGCGTCTTGTCCCCAACGACCGCGGGTGTGGCGGCGCTACAGAGACTGTCCGCGCGAAAGGCCGGCCAGTCGCCGGAGGAAGTATTGAACGCGGCGACCTGCACGGGGGTATCGTCGCCGGTTTCGAGGCGCTTCGCCGAGACCTCCGGCGTGAAATCGAAATCCCCGGCCGGACCCAGGCAGGTGATCCCGTAAAGCGTCAACTGACAATCGCACACCGAAGGCCACCAGTACAGAAGTCCGTTCGCGACGGTGACGCCATCGTGGCAATTGGGACGCATCAGAGAGACCCACTGCGGACGTTGCGAGGCCACATCCAGCCGGACCGAGCCGCCCTCGGCCCGGAAGAAGATCGCGTCGGCCGAGCCGGTTGGACGAGTGCACGCCCGGCGGGCCTTGGCGACCTCGGCCAGCACCTTGCCCGTCAGCGGATCGAATTTCATGCTCGGGTGGTTGTCGATCTGACCGCTGAGGCCATACAGGCCGTCCTCGCGGAGAACGAGTTGAAAGTTGCTGTACGGATGCTCCCAGAGGATGCTGCCGTCCTCGGCGGAAACGGCGAGCAGCTTGCGAATCGGCGGCCCGGCGAAGTATAGCGCTTTGTCGCTGGACTTCAGATAGCACGTTGTGCGCCAGTTTGTCCGCCAGTCCTGGCGGTTCTGGTACTCGCCGAGCGAGGCGAACAACTCCGGGGCATTCTTCGGCGTCTTGTGCCAAAGCAGCTTGCCCGTCCCGGCGTCGAGACAGGCAAGATAAGTGCCGAACCGGAAGAGGTAGATGCGACCGTCGCTCATGCAGATCGCCCGGCCGTCGATCGGTTCTTGTTCCCGATGACTCCAGAGGACTTTCTTCGTCGTGAGGTCGATCGCCAGAACGTTGCGCCCGAATCCCCAGGGATTCCCCGGCTGGTTCCATCCTTCCGAGATCGGCGCCCAGGGCCAGCCATGTTTGTCGCGCCGCCATCGCTTGGTCGAATCGCTCTGCTCCGGCCCGCCCATCATGGCGTACAGGACGCCGTTCTCGAGGGCCATCCACTTCCAGAACGTGCCGCCGGCCACGTCGGACGGTGGAACGATCTCATCCTGTAGCTTGCCCGTGGCCGTATCAATGACCTTGCAGGATTTGTCGTCGCCGACGTAAAGGATCGTGGGCGTGGCGATCATCGTATTGCGGTGAATCATCACGCCCTCGGGAAGGTCACGCTTCCAGAGGATCGTGCCATTGTAGCCGTTGAAGGCGACCAGCTTGTTCAGAAACGCCTCCTCACGTACCTTGAACGCGACGTGCCCGAAGGCCTTGAACACGCGACCGGCCGAGGCGACGGTGACCTGAGGCAGCGGCGCATACCGCGGCTCGGCCAGGAACTGCGTGAGATAGGGCGCGACGACCACCCTGTCCTGCGACTGCGGATTGTTGTCCGGCCCGTGATAGGGATGGCTCCAATCATCCACGCCCGCGGGAAACGGCTTCGTGATGGTCTTCTCGTCGAAGAGGGCCTTGCCGCCGGGCCGCAGGACGCGCAGGATCTCCTCTTGGCGGACGGGCCTTGCGTCGCCGAGAACGACCGCCGCATCCACCACGTTGTCGGCCAAAGGGAACTTGCGAGAACCCCTGGTCACGAAGACGCGACTTCCATAGAGACCGCTTTCCTCAAGCCGGCGGCAGGCCGAGGGGAACTGTCCTTCGCTCGCCTGGATGTGAATGAGAAGCTTGCTCTCTTTCGCAAGATCGGCTGCGAAGTCGCACGAGCCCTCGCCCAGCACGACACAGATGCCGCGTTCCGCTCCAATGGCAGCGATGACCTCCGTTGGCGACACGTCTCCGGCAAAGGCGGCACCGGCCGAGGCCAATCCCAGAATGCTCATCAACAGGATGATTGTCGTGCGGTTCATATCGCAGCCCTTTCAAAGTCCATGGACGTGAACGACCCTGGCTATCCTACACGGTGCCGGAGGGCGTGTCAAAGGGCATACGGGCTAATTCGCGCCGCCGGCCGGGAGGTCGATGATGGCATCGGCGATCTTCCCGAGGAAGGTGGAATAGACGGAATCTGCAATCGGGCGTTGGCCCTGGTCGAGGCCCAGCCGGACAATCACCATGTTCCATTCGGGGATGACGAACATGTCGTTGTTGTTATAGCCGCTGGCGCTGTACGTGCCGGCCGGCGCGCCGGGCCATTTGCGTTGTCCATCCGGCTTGAGGCCGTTCGTCCACCAGTTGAAGCCGTAGACGCCCCGGCCGTCGGCGCCGCTATCTGGCCACAGCGGAATCGAGGCCGCGACATGGGGTTTTGTCGCGAGCTCAACCCACGTCTCGCTGATGAGCTGACGGCCATCCCAGTTCCCGAGATTCAGGAACAGATGGCCGAGGCGGGCCATCTGGCGGGCCGAGATAAAGATGTGGTTGTTCGAGTTGCCCGAACCGCCGTTGACCGTGATCCCGTCGATCCGACCGAAGTCGCCCCAGTCCCACTGCTTTGGGTCCATCCCAATCGCATCGGCGATGCGGCGTTTGAAGAGATCTTCGATGGGCTCGCCGGCGATTCGCGTGAGGACTTGCCCGAACTCGTTCATGGCGGAATCCCAGTAGGCGTATTGCATGCCCGGTGCAAAGAGCGGCTTGTCGCAAGGATCGAACGGGGTGGGGCTGGGCCCGTGCCGGTAGCCACCGCGCGGTTCGTCATTCATCGCGCGGTAGCCACTCGTCATGGTCGTGAAGTGCCGCAAGGTTACGTCGGGATAAGCCGCGGCCATCGCCGGCACGCAGTCTTTCGCCCGCGTATCGAGCGTAGCCTTGCCGTCGTCGATCAGCAGGCCCAGCACCGTGCTGGTGAACGATTTGGTGGCCGACCAGACGCCGTGGACTTTATCGATATCCGATCCTTTCCAGACCAGATGCCCGTTGCGCACGATGACCAGCTCCTTCACACCGTCCGGCCCGGAGTTTCGGCGAAGGTACTCGACCGCCGCTTCAAGTCGGGCGGAATCGAGACCTTCCGATTCAGGCGCGGCTCGTTGCCAGTCGGCGGCCGGAAAGACGGCCCGTGACAGAAACAGCACGACATCCCCCTCGACCGGACACGCGAATTCGGTTTCTGTCGCGGTGGCCGTTTTCGTCCCGACGCCCGGTACGCGTCCGCCCGTCGGATCGAACCATTCGTAACGGTAGGTCCCGGGCTCCAGCTTCACACGAATCGAACTGCCCTGATCGGCCGGCCTGTACACCAGGTACTGTTTGCCCGCGTTGGCCAGACAGTACTTCGTCGAGGCTGTGTCCGCACTCGGACGGGTCGCCGCCAGATCCATTCTCCCAGCATAGCACAACGTGTAGCCCATGCTGCGGCGAATGGGGTCCCACTTGGGATCGGAAGGTTTGCCGAGGACCACGCCATCGTAGGGGTCCATGAAGATGGGATTGTACCCTCTGGTGAAGCTCTTCCAAACCCAGGCCTGGTTGCCCCCGATACCCCAAAGATGGTCCGTGTCATTGAGTACAACTTTGCGGCCGTCCGCGACGGGTGGGTCATCCCGATAGCCCCCGTTCGGATTCGGGGAGACCCAATCGGCCGGGCTGTCGAAGAGCGTCTGATTCTTCCCGCCCCGGTATTGAAAGGTCATGCCGACCGGATGCTGATATGGTTTCGTCCGCTCGTACTTCTTGATGTAGCGGATCATATGATATTGCCACGGCGTCGAAGGAGGATGGTTCTCATTGGAGATCTCGTAGAGCACGTTGTCGAATTCGTTGACCGTGTCGATTACCTTGCGAACGTAGGCCTCCTGAATCCGGGTCACGGCCGGGTTGCCGAGTTCGTGGACTTCGACACCCTTGCCGTCCCCATCTGCATCCCCGTCTATACCATTGATGTTGTTCCTGGGATGGAAGGGGTGGCCTTCCCAGGCCCCCTTCGAGAATTGCAGGCCCCAGCCTTCGAAGAGCATGACGGAGACGTAGACGCCATGTTCGCGCGCCGTGGCGAGCCGGCGGCGTAGCCGGTCGAAGTAGGCCGGCTCGAACTTCGTGAGGTCGAACCGGGGCATGCCGTCCCGCGCGACGCCGGGCCCGGTGCGTGCGTACGGCTGGGGAGCGGCCGTGTGGTGCTTGTTCTCCCGGTTGGCCGTTGTGTCCCACGTGACCAACTCCCACGTCCACATCCGTATGAAGTTGTGGTGGAGCTTTGCCATCCAGGCGATGCACGCGTCGAAATCGAAAGGTGGCGGCGGGTCCGACGGGCCGATGTCCACCAGATTCGCCCACGTGTGCGAGCCCGTCAGGTAGACCGCCTCACCCGTGGCCGTGTTCTGAAAGTAGCGTGGATTTTCCGGATGCGCCACCAGCGGTCCCATGGGTGGATGTGCTCGCGTCTGCTGGGCCTTCACCACTGCCGGACAAACGTGGGAAAGGACGAGAGTGCCCACGCACAACAGAAGACCTGGCCTGATGGTTCGCATGATGATTGCCTTTCGGTTGGGATCGTTGTTACAGTTTGCCGCTGCGGACGATTGAGATCAGCAGCCAGCCGCCGATCACGGCCGCGATGACGTAGCCGAGAATCCCCATCGACTGGAGCCGGAACAGGCCCCAGACGGTCCCCTCCTGTGCGACCAGCAAACTCGACCCGATCAGCAAAGCGGCGATGATCAGCGAGAAACTGATACGATTCGAGCTTTTGTCCAGCGTCTTGGTCAGGTTGTCCAGGTGCTCGTGATGGACGCGGACCTGGAACTTGCCCTGCCGGAATTTGCTCAGGATGACGTTGACATCCTCCGGCAATCTCGACGCCAGGTCCCCCGCATCCTGCACGGCGCGACGCACGTGTCGCAAGACTTGTTTCGGCTGCAAGTCGCGAAGGGTAGCGCGGCGTGCGTACGGCTTGAGCGCCTCGATGAGGCTGAAGTCGGAATCCAGAGAGCGAGCGAACGACTCGACGGTCGCCATGCTCTTCAGCATGAGCGTAAACTGAGAAGGCGGACGGACGAAGTTGGAACGAAACAGCTCGAACGTCTGCGTGACGACGTTCCCGAACGGGATGTCTCGCAGCGGCAGATCGCGGAATGAGTCAATGAGCTGTTCCATCCCTGCCGTCAGTCTGGCCAGGTCCGTCTGTTCGTGGAGCATATCTTCCCGCTCCAGGGCCCGAACGACACGGCTCGCTTCGTTGTCCACGATGGCCAGCACAATCTCATTGAAGATCCTGCGGTCCTGCCCGGAGAGTCTGGCCACTTGTCCGAAGTCGATGGGCGCCAGCACGTTGCCCGGCAGAAGGAAGAAGTTGCCCGGATGGGGGTCCGTGTGGAAGAAGCCCAGGTCGAAGATCTGACAGAGGACAAAGTTGGCGCTTCGCTGAGCGATCAGCTTGCAGTCAAAGCCGTGTTTCTTGAGAGCCGCCGGGTCGGCCGGTTTGACCCCGTCGATGTACTCCATGGTCAGCACACCCTCGGTGCAGCAGTCCTCGTACACCTTGGGGATGTGGACGGTCGGGTCGTCCGCGAAGTTCTTCTGAAATCGCAGCACGTTGCGGCGCTCGTTGGCGAGGTCGGTTTCTTTTACGACGGCCTCGACAAGCTCCTTGACCATCTGTTGAGGGTCAAGGGTGTCATGTCCAAACATGGTGACCTTGAGGATTCCGGCGAAGTCCTCGAGGATTTCGGACTCGGCCTGAATGATCTGGACGATGCCGGGCCGGCGGACTTTCACGACAACGCTATCGCCCTGCTGAGTCGTCGCGCG
>CBFDDG010000125.1:0-10847 GCA_965603505.1 uncultured Phycisphaerae bacterium
ACGGCGGTCACCACGTAAACGACCCCGGCCGGTACATGCCGCAGGAACGCCTGGAGTACTATCGGGCACGCGATCCTGTCATGCTTGCCCGTGAACGCCTCATCACAGAAGGAGGACGGGACGAAGACAGTATCGCGGCGATCGAACGCAAAATCGGCCGTGCCATGGAAGAGGCCATTGAGTTCGCTAAGAATAGCCCACACCCCTCGGCGGAAGAGTTCCTGGAGGAGGTGGCGCAGAGTTGAACGGGACGACTTCCAGCATGAAAGAGCAGGCGACGCGCGAGATCATGTATCGTGAAGCGTTGAACGAAGCCCTTCGCGAGGAGATGCTTCACGATAACACGGTCTTCTTAATTGGCGAGGGTATCGCTCAGCGTGGGGGCTCCTACAAGGTGACGGTTGGCCTGCTGGAGGAGTTCGGCCCGGAGCGGGTGATCGATGCGCCGATCTCGGAGGCATCCTTCACCGGTCTTGGAGTGGGGGCAGCCATCACCGGAATGCGGCCGGTCGTTGAGATTCTGTTCGTCGATTTTACCTCACTGATTATCGACCAGATCGTCAACCAGGCGGCCAAGTATCGATTCATGAGCGGCGACAAAGGCCGCGTCCCCATGGTCCTGCGCACCCAGGGCGGTAGCGGCGGCAGCCTGGCGGCCCAACATTCCCAGAGCCTCGAAGCTTGGTTCTATCATGTGCCGGGACTCAAGGTTGTCATGCCTTCGACGCCGTACGACGCCAAAGGACTACTCAAAAGCGCCATCCGCGACGAGGATCCCGTCGTCTTTATCGAGCACAAGCTCCTGTACATGGGAAAAGGTCCTGTGCCCGAGAAGGAATATATCGTCGATCTGGGTGTGGGGAGCATCAGACGGCCGGGCAAAGATGTGACCCTTGTGGCGTGGTCGGGCATGGTGGGCCGCACGCTGGCCGCCGCTGGGAAACTCGCCGAGCAGGGTATTGATGTCGAGGTCATCGATCCGCGAACCCTGGTCCCGCTTGACAAGGAGCTTGTCCTGGCCTCCATCCGGAAGACGGAGCGATTGGTCATTGTTCAGGAAGCCGTTCGCCGCGGGGGCGTGGCGTCGGATATCGCTTCCATCGTACAGCAGGAAGCGTTCGATTATCTCGACGCTCCCATCGAGATCGTCGCGGGCAAGAATACGCCGATACCCTTCAGCTTACACCTGGAGCGAGTAGCTGTGCCGCAGGAAGAGGATATCATCACTGCGGTCAAGCGAAGTCTCTACTTGCTGTAGGGTCAAGCGAATCGAGTGTCCTCGTTCGCTTGTTTGAAGGGCTCGCGACAGGCTGGACAGAAAAAGTCGTGTCGGCACGCACGGCTTGCAGGAGAATGAGTGATGGCGGAGCCGGTATTGATGCCACAGGTCGGGCAGGATATCAAGACCGCTCGGATCGTCGATTGGCTCAAGAAAGAAAACGAAGAGGTCAACAAGGGTGAGGTGATCGCTGTCGTCGAGTCCGACAAAGCGGCTTTCGACGTGGAGGCGTACACATCCGGTGTGCTGTTGAAGATCCTCTATCCGGAAGGTCAGGAGGTGGAGGTCTTGACGCCGATCGCCTATATCGGTCAGCCAGGCGAACGAGTGGAGTACACAGAACAGCATCGAGCGGGTGTTCTCGCTCCCCAGGAACGCTCGCGCGAAGACGTACCGCGTGCAGGAGGGCAGAAGACGGCGGTCGAAGGACGCAGGGCCGTTTCTCCCTCCGCTCGCCGACTGGCGAGGGAGAAAGGGATTAGACTGGAGACGGTCAAAGGCAGCGGGCCTGGAGGCAGGATCACGAAGGAGGATATTCTTACTGCTGCGACCTCGGCCGGAGGCAGCATAGCGGAGGCGGTAACACCCGGTGACACGATCATCGCTTTCTCTCCTATGCGGGCCTGCATTGCGGAGCGGCTGACCCGAAGCAAACAGACGATTCCTCATTTCTACATCTGTATGGACGTGGACATGTCTGAGGTCATGAGCTGGCGGCAGCGACTCAATGAGGGCAGGCAGACAAGGGTCACGATCACAGATGTGATTGTCAAGGCTGTTGCGACGGCCCTGTCGCAATATGCGCGGATGAACGCCCATGTGGAGCAGGACAAGATCATTCTGAAGCGGGCCGTGAATATCGGCGTGACGGTCTCGGCGGACGACGGCTTGATCGTTCCCGTGATTGCCGGCGCAGATGAAGAGAGTCTCGCTGAAATCAGCGCGACCTCACGAGAAAACGCCGAAGCCGCGCGGGCCGGTCGGCTCAAGCCGCAGGCGATCGGGAGCTTTACGATCACGAATCTCGGCATGTTCGCGGTGGATACGTTCGTGCCGGTTATCAATCCGCCCGAGGCGGCGATTCTTGCTGTCGGCGCCGTGGCAAGGAGAGCGGCCATCGTTGGCGATCAGATCGCCGTGCGCGATGTGATGACAATGGTGCTCGCGTGCGATCACAGGGCCATCGACGGCACATATGCGGCCCAATTCCTGCAAGAGATCAAGCAACAGTTGGAAAATCCGGCGTCCTTGGAATGGTAAACGCACATGAAGATATTCTTGGATACGGGTGACGTACAGACGATCAGAAAGGCAGCCGACACGGGGTTGCTCGACGGCGTGACCACCAATCCGAGCCACATCGCCAGGACGCGCCGCAAACTCAAAGACGTCGTGAAAGAAATCTGTGGGATTGTCGCGGGACCGGTCAGCGTGGAGGCCCTCGCTGAGACGACAGACGCGATGGCTCAGGAGGCCCGGGAGCTGGCGAGCATCGCCCCGAACGTGATCGTCAAAATACCGATGACGGTCGAGGGCATAAGCGTCGTACCGGTTCTGGAACGCGAGAATCAAATCAAGACGAACGTTACGATGGTCTTCTCCTCGACCCAGGCCTTCCTGGCGATGAAGGCGGGCGCCAGCTTCGTGAGCATCGTCCTGAGCCGGCTCGATGCGGTCGGCAACGAGAGTGAAATCCTGGTGCAGGATGCGGCCGTGATCCGCAACCACTACGCTTTCGATTCCGAGATCATCGCCGGCAGCGTTAAGACTCAGAACCACGTGCTGGCCTGCCTCCGAGCGGGAATCGATATCGCCACCGTTCCCCCGGAACTGTTCTTTCAGATGTTTCAGCATCCGTTGACCGATGTGGGGCTGGCCCAATTCGCGAAGGACGGGCAGAAGGTGCCGAGATAGAGTATGAGCAAGAGCGTAGTAGTTCCTGGCGAGATCCTGTGGGAGATTCCGGCCTCGTGCACGGCTCTGGGCGGGGCCCCGCTCGACTTCGCCTGCCGCGTGAATTCTCCGGGCGACATCGGTGTCATGGCTCCGATTCAGTGCACCGACAAGAAACAGCAAATCAAGAACGGTATATCAGAGGGGCTGCCATGAAGAACAAGATTTGTATGGGCATCTGGGGGATGACGAACCTGCGCGACCGGTTCAACATCAACGGATTCGGCGAAGAGGTGTCGGTCATAGACCGAATCAAGGCGGTCGGTGAGACAGAGGACGTGGACGGCATCGAGCTGCATGTGCCGACGGAGATTGACGACAAGAACGCCGACGAGATCGAGAACGTCCTGAAGGACTACAATCTCCAGATGGTGCAGCTCTGCGGCCATACGTGGACCGAGAAGAAGTACAAATTCGGCGCGCTGGGCGACACGGCCCCCAAAGGTCCGTGCCGCGGCGGTCGAGCGCGTCAAATGGGCGCTGGATATGGGCGCGCGATTCGACGTTCCGATCAGCGTGCTCTGGCCCGCGACCGACGGCAACGACTTCCCTCTGCAGACCGACTACGTCGGGCTTTACGACCGCTACGTGGATTCCGTCCGGCAGATCCTCGAATATCTGCACAAGCACAATTATAGCACGAAGGTCTGCATCGAGCCCAAGCCCTTTGAGCCTCGCTCCTGGATCATGATGGGCACAACGGCGGCGGCTCTGGCGATCGTTCAGGAGATCGACGATCCGAGCTTCGGCATGAACATCGACGTTGGTCACAGTCTCATCGCCAAGGAGAACATCGAGGACATGTTCTCGCTGGTGCTGCGGGCGAAGAAGCTGTTCCACACGCATTTCGACGACAACGACCAGCAGGCCGACTGCGATATCCCGCCGGGCTGCGCGAACTTCATTCGCCTCGTGAGTATTCTTTACGTGTTGGACCAGGAGAAATACGACGGCTGGTTCGGGCTCGACCTGTTTCCGTATCGCGACGATGCGGTCGACTTCATGAAGCTGTCCGTAGAGAACCTGCGATTCGGTCAGGCTGTCGTGGGCCTGATGAACGACAGGGGCGCCAGGGAGTTACGGGCCAACGCTGCGGACGGGCCGGCGATGTCGCGGCTGATTCGGGATTGCATCCGTGAGGCAAAATAGGGAGGTCTTGGCCATGAAGACGATGAAAGGACCGGGGATTTTCCTCGCCCAATTCCTGCGCGACCAGCCGCCGTACGATAGTCTGGAGAACATCGGTCGATGGGTCGCCGATTTGGGTTACAGAGGCGTCCAGATCCCCACGTGGGACGCTCGTGTGATTGATCTCGACAAGGCGGCCACGTCAAAGGGCTACTGCGACGACCTCAAGGGTGCGCTGAGCGGTGTCGGTCTGGAAATCACCGAGCTGGCTGCGCATCTGCAAGGCCAGGTGCTCGCCATGCATTCGGCCTATGAAATGGCCTTTCGGGCATTCTATCCACAGGGGCTGAGCGATAGACAGCGGGTAGAGTGGGCGACGGACCAGTTGAAGAAGGCAATTACGGCCTCGGCCAACCTCGGCCTCAACAGCGTGCCCGTCCTATCGGGTGGGTTCGCCTGGCACATGGTATACCCTTGGCCCCAGCGGCCGCCGGGACTGATCGACCAGGCATTCGACGAGCTGTACATGAGATGGAGGCCGATCCTCAACTACGGGCGGGACAAGGGCGTCGTCCTTTCTTATGAACTGCATCCTGGTTCCGATCTTTTTGACGGGGCCACGTTCGAGAGATTCCTGGCGGTCTCGAACGACCACCCTGCCGCCTGCATCAACTATGATCCGAGCCACTTTCTCTTGCAGCAGTTCGACTACTGCGACTTCATCCGACGCTACGGTGACCGCATCAAGTCCTTCCATGTGAAGGACGCGGAGTTCCAACGTTCGGGTCGCGTCGGCGTCTACGGCGGCTACGAGTCCTGGGCCGGGCGGGCCGGGCGGTTCCGGTCGCTCGGTGACGGACAAGTCGATTTCAAACGGGTCTTTACGCTCCTGACCGAAGTGGGCTATGCAGGCTGGGCGGTCCTGGAATGGGAATGTTGCATCAAGAGTCCCGATCAGGGGGCCCGGGAAGGCGCACCCTTCATCGCCGGACATATCATCGAGGCGACCGAGGTGGCCTTCGATGACTTTGCGGGTGGCAAGGCCGACACCCGGACCAACAAGAAAATCCTCGGCTTGGCCTGAACGGCCGACCACGTGTTTTGGAGACCTGTCACACGAGTACATATGATAGGAAGGAGATGACGATGATCGCAGACACAAGGTTCGGTCTTCGCGCGGGCGTCTTCGTATGTACGCTGTTGCTGTGTCTCGATACGGCCGTGTGCGACGGCTCACTCATATTCGAGCCTTCGCTTATTGATGCCGGTGCGATAGGACATCGGGAAGTAGGCGATATCGACGGCGATGGTCTGAATGATGTTGCCGCCGTGGACTATCCCAGGCTCGTCTGGTATCGATACCCGGGCTGGGAGAAGCACCTTGTGGCCAATCTGAGCACACTCGACGACTACAAGACCTATCGGGCCTGCGACATGGAGCTGGCGGATGTCGATGGTGACCGTGACCTGGATATCGTTGGACGAATCGGGCGACCTGAGGATGACGTGCACGGGGTCAATTGCTGGTTCGAGAATCCTGGCCGGGGCGGCGCAACCTGGCGGCGGCATGACATCGGCGAGACCGAATACGTCAAGGACATAGAGATCGACGATTTCGACCGCGACAGCCGACCGGATGTTGTTGTCCGCACCCACACAGCGGTCTACGTCTACCTTCAGAAGACGCCGGATGCATGGACGACTGTTCATGTGCCTACCCACGCCCATGACGGAATGGATGTGGCGGACCTCGATCGGGATGGTGACCCGGACATTGTGTGTAACGGCTTCTGGCTTGAGACGCCTGGCAACCCTGCGCTCGGCAAGTGGGTCGAACGCAAGATCAGCGAAAGATGGTACACGGAACATGCGGCGCACTGGGCCGACGACAACTGCAAAGTCACCGTCGTTGACATGAACAAGGATGGTCGCCTGGACGTCGTCATCGCACACGCTGAGAAGGCGGGCTTTCCCGTTGCTTGGTACGAGGCGCCGTTCGACCCGAAAGGCGGTGCTTGGGTGGAGCACGTGATCGGCCAGGTCGATAAATGTCACAGTCTCAAGGCGGCGGATTTCGACAACGATGGAGACATCGACGTTCTCACCGGGGAGATGCCCAACATCCCGCAGGAAGCTCCTTTCCCCGTGGGGATCTTTGTCAACGAGGGGGATGCTCGCCGCTGGAAATTCCAGCGACTAACGGATGAGGGCTGCTATAGCGCTCAGATCGGCGACATCGGCAACGACGGCGATATCGACATCGTCAGCCTGCGGAATCACAACCAGGCCCCAATTGAGTTGTGGGAAAACAAGCTCGATCCGGGCGAGCTGTCGCTCGATGAATGGACCTACGTCCAGGTCGATGACAAGCGCGGCAAATGGGGCGATTGGAATGCACCGGATTGGCTGCGGTATTTCGGCCTGGATATGCGCGATGTGACGGGCGATGGCTACAAGGAGATCCTTGCGGGCCGCTATCTGTATCGCAATCCGGGCGGCGACATGGCGGGCGTGTGGCCCCGTGTGACGTTCGGACTCAATGTCGATGGCATGTTGTTCGTCGATGTCGATGGCGACGAGCACGCCGATGTAATCGCCGAGGCACTGCCCGATGTCTACTGGTTGGAAGCTGAGGACGAACAGGGCGACCATTGGAAGCCGAGGAAGATTGGCACGTTGCCCAAGACCGGCCATGTGAACGGACAGGGTTACATCCTCGGCCAGATCGTCGCGGGTGGAAGGCCGGAGGCGATCCTTGCTTGCGGCGACGGCGTCTATTACCTGGCCATTCCCGATGATCCGGCAGGGGGCAATTGGCCGGCGACGCGGATCGCCGCCGGGACCATGGACGAGGGCATCGGCGTGGGCGACATCGACGGCGATGGCAGCGTCGATATTGCAGTGGGCAAGATCATCGACGAAAAAGAGATGGTCATGTGGTACAGGAATCCGGGCAACGGCGCCGCCGACTGGGCGGGACACCTCGTCGCCTATACAAACTTCGCGCCGGACCGCATCTGTATTGCGGATATCAACGGCGATAAACGCCCGGATATCGTGGTCAGCGAGGAGCGCTATCCCGGTCCGGACCCGGACGCCAGCCTATACTGGTTCGAGCAGGGGCAGGACCCCACGGGCCCCGAATGGGCCCGCCACACGGTAGTCACGGAGTACTCGTTGAATAATCTAGATGTCGCCGACATGGATGGCGATGGCGACTGCGACATCATCACGTGTGAGCATAAGGGCCCCAAGGGCCAGTTCCGCCTGCAGGTCTTCGAGAACGACGGCCAGGGCCGGTTTACAGAGCATCTGGCCGATCGGGGCAAAGAGAGTCATCTCGGCGCTCGCGTGGCGGACATGGATAACGACGGTGACCTGGATATCGTCAGTGCCGCCTGGGACGACTATCGATATCTTCACCTGTGGCGCAACGACGCCATAAGGCGAAGCGGCACCGACAAATGAACCTTGTTGTCAGGTACAGCGGCATCGTAAGGAGATGGGAATGGATCGAAGCTCGATGAACCGGACGTGGGCGACAATGGCGGCGACAATGCTCTTTGGTATTTCGTTTCCAGCCTGGGCGGATGTTCCCTTCGACCACGTCATCGTCGACGGCGAAGGCCCGAAGGATCCCTGGGCGAAGATCGTTGCGGACATCGACGGTGATGGGTTCGTGGATATCGTCATCGGCGGCCGAGCAGGGCCCCTGGTCTGGTATCGGTATCCGAGTTGGGCGAAAGCCGTCATCACCGAGGGCGGCTACAGGACGGTCGATGGTGAGGCAGGGGATATCGACGGTGACGGCGATCTCGATATCGTCATGGGCGGCCTGATCTGGTACGAGAATCCGCTTCCGGACATCGACCCCGTCAAGGCCAGGTGGAAGGCCCACAAGATTGCGGACCACCGCACGCACGATCTGGAGCTGGCCGATCTCGACAGGGACGGCGATCTTGATATCGTCACACGCGATCAGTCGGATTTCGGGACGAAAGCAGGCGACAAGATCTATCTCTGGCGGCAGAGCGAAGGCGACAGATGGACGCATCGGATCATCGAGTGCCCGCATGGCGAAGGACTCGCTCTGGGCGATATCGACCGTGACGGCGACCAGGATGTGGTCATCGGCGGCATCTGGTTCGAGAACCACGGCAGTATTGCCGACAGGGACTGGCCGGGGCACAAGTTCGCCGACTGGCATCCGAGCGCGACGGTACAGGTCGCCGATATAAACGAGGACGGCCGCCCCGATGTAGTGTTGTCGCCGTCGGAGTTGAAGGGCAATTGGCACCGCCTCTCGTGGTTCGAGGCCCCAGTCCATCCAAAGGGGAACGGCTGGGTCGAGCACATAGTGGCGGACCCGATCGAGTGCGTGATCCATGGCCTGGCGGTTGCCGACTTCAATGGTGATGAGAAGGTCGATATCGCCGCTTCGGAGATGCATCAGGGCCAGGACCCCGATGAGGTGGTCGTGTTCATCAACCGCAGTGAAGGGACCGGGTGGGACAAGCAGCTCCTTTCCGGGAAAGGTTCCCATTACATCCGCGCCGGCGACATCGGGGCCGATGGCGATGTCGATCTGATCGGCGCCAACTGGAGCGGACCTTATCAACCTGTCGAGATTTGGGAGAACCAATCCGCCGGGCGTACGCCCGAGGTCACGACGCTCATTCGGTGATACCAGCCAGTTCGGCGATCTCCTCGGGCCTCAGGGTGCGGCTGTAGATCCGTACTTCGTCCAGCAAACCGTGGAAGGGGCTTCTGCTATCTCCGGCGCGGGCGCCGAATCTGACGTTGTCGCCGGCGGTTGTATGAACGGGGCAATCCATGACTTGGCTGGCCAGCTCGGTCCGTCCGTCCACATAGAGTTGGATATCCTGCGCGCGAGGCGACGCACTCGGGGGGAGCACGGCCGCGACGTGATGCCACTGGCCGTCGGTTAGTTGCGTGCTGCCGGTCAGGGAGCCTTCGGTCACGGACACCTGGATCGCGCCGGTGCGCTGCCCTCTTCCTCCGCCGCGCATGATCGACAGGCTCCAACTTCTGCCCGGCACATTCTGGCCCCACGAAATCAAGTCCATGTCCTCACGAATCGGCACGTCAACCCACAATGCGATGGTGCGCGCGCTTGTGCCCAGGACGCCGCGATATCCCGGGACCTCCACGTAGCCGCCCAAGCCGTCGAACTGTAAGGCGGAGCCCACTCGACCGGCGGGGTCCCATGCCATGCCCCGGAGCAGCGCGTGACGGCCGTATACAGACAAGTCCTGCGCGACTGGGCCCTCGCCTTCGTCGAATCGCCAGTCGCCTTCTACGCCGGGTTTCTCCTCCGCCAAGCCGACCGTTACCGTCACCGGGCGATACGATCCCTCGATCACCTTGTTGGCGGAAGCGAACTCCGCGCCGTTGGCAAGGCCGATGGTGAAGTGATTGGGGATGGCGGTCATGTGCTTGCTCGTGCCGGGGCCCCGGCCGAAGCCGAAGACCGTCATATTCCCCTCCATGGGCCAGAAGGTGTCGTTCGACGCGTCGTCTTCCTCGTGCACGAGGTAGATGTACCGGTCAAGCGTGGAATCCTCGAAGTAGACCCATTCAGGGGCGGAGATATCCTGGTCCTGCCACGACTGGCTGGCCGGCAGACGCGTCCCGTTGGAGCGCACGCTGAAATCCGTCTCGTAATCAATCGCACCTCCCGGTGTCCCTTCATACAGGAACCAATACGCTTTGGAGGCGCTGCGGAGCACCGTCAAGCGGGCGTGATACGGGTAGATGTGCCACAGGCACTCCCACAGGCCGTCTTTCGAGACCGAGCGGATCGTCGCTCGTAGCGGCCCGACATGGTCCAGAGTGCTGGTGCAGTTGCGATGGCCGGGATGGTAGATGTTGTCCGGGTGCACGAGATTGGGGATGCCGCGATAGATCCCGTCGGACCCGCCGAACGGATGGAAGCTGATCCAGTCATTTCCGTCGCGGTCCAGGAGGCTGGAGAAGCCACCGGCGTCCTTCTGAAAGTAGTAGGTCGCGTTCGCCGCTGCGATCCTGTAGCAAAGCTGCTCTTCGTCGGGCGCCTCGTCAGTCACCTCAAGAAGCGGCTCGACGACCGCCGGTGCGAAGGCGCCGGCCGTATCGAAGTACAGGTCGTAATAGCGTTTGCCTTGTACCGGCGTGGCGCCCGTGAGTAGCAGGACCAAGGTCCCCGAATCTGGTGTAAGCGGGTCGAACTGGAAGGGGACCTCCTCGTCGATCACGACGCGATTGGCATCGGTTTCGAGTACGCGAAGCGACTCGGGCAGACAGGTCTCGCCGCCGCGACCAAGGCCGGCCAGGAGCGTCTTGAAATTGAGGAACCGCTCGATAGGTTTGTCCTGACGCTCGTACGATCCGACGCCAACCGTCAGGCTCACTCGCATGCGCCAATGATCGTCCCACCAGCGTGCGGCGTCATCCATATTGGCCGCAGACAATGTCCCGGCCAGCAGGA
>CBFDDG010000126.1:0-10835 GCA_965603505.1 uncultured Phycisphaerae bacterium
CTGACCTGCAGAACGGTCCCCTCGCCCAAATTCCAGACAAGCCGCAGGATTTCCGTCTCGGAAGCACTGAGTGATGGCAATTTTCGTTTCGTCATAATACATCTCCTTGTACATGTGTACAATATAATAGTCGTACATCTGTACAAGATGTTGGCAAAAAAAAGCTCGGATTGAAAAAAAACTGGCTCATCCGATTTTTGCGTACTTTCCCCAGTGCGGACGAGCCGGGACCATGTGCGCCTGTCAAGCACCAGCAGGACCACCCTGGGCACCTGCCTATCCCCTTGAACAACATACACTTACGGCCCCAAGCTCCGCCCTGGCACTTTGCTCCCATCAGAGGCTATAATGCCTTGCGAATTGGCTCCCGTCGCTCCCGAAAGCTTGGAAAGGGCATCATCTCAGAGAGCATTCTCGGCGAAGTCAGCCCCTACCAAGCGGTCCGACGGCCGCTTGACAGGCGCACGCGCTCCCGTAGAAAGAGCTAGACTTGCACAGGGATTATGTTCTGTCGAGCGTTGGCGGATAGATTATACTCACTACCGGTCTCGTAGCAGCGTGGGCTATGCAAGCCCTGCCGGCTTCACAAAAGTCTATCGCGAAGCCGGCTGGACGAGGCCACCTATGCCAGTTCCGAATGTCAACATTGGACGAGGAGACGGGAACGGGCGACCGTTGAGCCGATGGAAAGAACACGTATCGTTCTTCTCCGGCCTCATTCAGTACAGCTGTGAGCGATTTAATGGAATAAGCCTTCAAAACACCAGAGGAACCTATGAATGTCACAATTGCTGGAGCAGGTGAAGTTGGGACATATATAGCGGAGAGAATAGCAGAAGAGGCACACGATGTGACCGTCATCGAAGCTGACGTCGAGAGAGGACACGACCTGTCCAACTCTCTTGATGCCGATGTCATATGCGGAAGTGCTTCCTCGGTGGACGTACTGAAGAAAGCGGCTGTAGACAAATGCGATCTCTTCCTTTCGCTTACAGCCAATGAGGAAGTGAATATCGTATCTGCGTCGATAGCGGGCCGCTTAGGGGCAGCGAAAACAGTAGCGCGGATCGATGACGCTGCTTTTCGAACAGACCCCATGTTTTCGTATCAGACACATTTCAATATCGATGAAATGTTCAGTCCGAACGAATTCGCAGCCCTGGAAATGGCTTCCTTCATACGAAATCCCGGATCGCTTGCTGTCGAACATTTTGCACAAGGAACGGTTGTAATGAGGCAGGTGATCATTGATGAGAGTTGCAAGTACGCGGACAAGACGCTCAGTGCCTTGGATATCCCGAAGGACGTGAGAATCGCGTGCATAACGAGGAACACCGACCTCATCATACCTGTGGGCAATACGGTGCTGCAGGCAGGAGATGCTGCACTTCTCATTGGCGAGACTGAAAAGGTGAGCGAATTTCGGAAGAACTTCAAATGGGAATGGTCAGACACCCAGAAAGTTGTCATTCTCGGAGGCGGACGTATCGCTTCGAGCCTCGCCAGAAGGCTGAAACCCAATGAGTTTCATCTGACCATCATTGAACACGATATCCTGCGTTGTGAAATTCTTTCCGGCGCATTACCTTCCGCAACCGTCCTGCAGGGAGATGGGACGAACCTGGACTTGCTGACGGAGGAACACGTGGATACTGCCGACTTCTTCATCGCGACGACGGCTTATGACGAGATCAACATCATGAGTGCTTTGCAGGTGAAGAGGCTTGGGGCGAAGAAGACGCTCGTGTTGATTCACCGGCCGGACTTCGTGCATTTGATCCAGGATCTTGGCATCGATCATGCAGTGAGTCCGCGCGCCATTATGGCAAGGGAAGTGCTGACTCTGCTCAAGAAGGGCAAGGAACGCTCGTTGGCTGATATGGGCGCCGGAGAAGCGGAGATCATGGAACTGCATTTCAAGAACGAGGCCCTCATAGGACGGAGGCTGAAAGACATTTCTCTGTCGAAACACACGCTGATCCTCATGATTAAACGTGGGGAAAAGGTGATCATTCCGAGTGGGGAGACACAGCTGCAGCAAAAGGATGTTCTCCTGATAATCAGCAAACTGAGCGACAGGAAGAAAGTTGTCCGCCTTTTCGGAGTCTGAGATCCGACACAACAGCTTTACGACACAGGGATGTGTGCTCGCACGCTCGACGTGAGCATACGGGAAGACGGCAGAAAGGAGCTACAGATCGTTGAATCTTGCATTGGTTCGCAAACAACTGGGAGTGCTTGTCACCCTTGTCGGTGTGTGTATGAGTACGAGCCTCATCTGGGCGTTTATCGACTGGAATGAGCAAGGTTCCGGGAGAGTCGTATACGCGTTTGTCCTGTCAGTTGTCATTTGCACGGCCATTGGCGTTGCGTTCACTTCCATGAGGAATCCTGGTGAGAGGATGTACCGCAAAGAGGCTATCGCAGTCGTTTCCTTGGGCTGGCTGTTGTGCGGTATTCTGGGGGCGTTGCCGTACGTACTGTCTGGCGTGCTTTCATCGCATTACGATGATTGGTTCAGTATTTGTGGGGCCGCCGTGTTCGAAAGTATCAGCGGATTCACAACGACCGGAGCGAGCATTTTCCCGGCACCTGAAGAATTGCCTCGCGCTATTCTGTTCTGGCGCAGTCTCACGCACTGGCTCGGTGGCATGGGCATCATCGTGCTGTTTGTTGCCGTTCTCGGGCAGACCGGCGCGGGAGCGAAGCGCATGGTGGTCTCTGAAGTACCGGGGCCCACAGACGAGCCCCTGAAGCCCAGGATACGTTCGGCCGCACTGCTCCTCTGGCAGATCTACGTCGCTATTTCTGCGGCGGAGGTCATCTGCCTCAAGCTCCAGGGGATGACCCTTTTTGACTCTCTCTGTCATACGTTCGGAACCATGGCCACCGGAGGATTTAGCACTCTGAATGGAAGTATTGGACAGTATAACAACCTCGGATTTGAGATAACCATCACTGTGTTCATGATTCTGGCGGGAACAAGCTTCAACCTGTATGCAATCCTGTTGACCGGCAACTGGCGCAAAGTCGTTGGAAACCGGGAACTTCACGTCTATCTCTTGATCATGCTGGGCGCCGTCGCCGTCTTGACCGCCGATGTCCTTCTCAACGGCCCTGACCGCCACGGCCCCGGAAAGGCCCTGCGGGAAGCCAGCTTTCAGGCCGTATCGATCATGACGACGACAGGCTATAGCACCGCCGACTTCAATGTGTGGCCCGATCTTTCGCGATGGCTCCTGTTCCTTCTGATGTTCATTGGAGGTTGTGCCGGTTCAACTGGAGGGGGAATCAAAGTCATTCGTGTCATTCTCTTCGCGAAGATCATCTCACTGGAAGTAGCAGGTGTATTTCGACCGCGGGCCGTACGAACGTTGAGAATAGGCGGAAAGCCATTGGACAAGAACGTTCGCCAGAGCGTGACGGCCTACGTCGGCATCGTGCTGATGATATTCCTTGTCTCGACACTCTGTCTTCTTCTTCTCCACAATGATTGGACTGTGGCGCAAGAGGAACAGATTGATCTTGAAACCGCATTCACTTCCGTGGCCGCCACACTGAACAATATCGGCCCCGGACTGGGTATGGTAGGCTCTGCTGAGAATTATGCCTTTTTCTCGACCCCTGCCAAACTCTTCCTTGCCTTCCTGATGACCTTGGGACGGTTAGAGGTTATGGTAGTATTATGCCTGTTCCTGCCTTCTTTTTGGAGGGCACAATGACGAGGATGCGATGCAGCCGCACCGCAAGGTGGCCCAGTTCCGGGAACTCATTGCGCCTGTCAAGCACCAATGGGACCACCCTGAATGCCTCCCTATCCCTTTGAACAACAGACACTTACGTCTCCAGTCTCTGCGCTGGCCTTCTGCCTCCATCAGAGGCTATAATGCCTCTCGAACTGGTCGCTCTCCCTGCGTTTGCATCGCCGTAAGAACATGGGGCATCCTCGACGGTCACGATCATCAACCGTCATCAGAATCGCAGGTCTCTACCACAATGCAAGCCGGTAGGTCTTCACTACATCGCCTTGGCGGCAGGCAAACCCAACGCCCGCTCAAAAAACGCCGATTCTGCCTCGGAAATTCTTGAAACTTTTCCCCAACAGCGTAACTTGGGTTAGCACGGCCGGGCCGGTCACCCGCCGACGGTGGCTTTCAGCAGGTCGATGGGGAGAGAGGGGGGGAGCTTGCTCTCGGCTGCTTCAATGGCCGCCCGCGCCTCCTGGGGGCGGTCCATCTGATGATAGATGTAGGCGAGCAGCAGTTGCAGTTGAGGTGCATCACTGGCGGCTGCGGCTTCTTCGAGGTTGGTGATGCGCCGGACGAACGAATCCGGGCCACCGAGGATCTCGACGAGGTTCGTCTTCGCGAGCGTACGACCCGGGTCGAGCTCGATCGCCCTGGCCAGAAACAGGACGCTGCCGGCGTACTCCCCGGCCGCGAGCAGGGCTTGACTCTTGCCGAGGTAAGCGCGGGAATCGCCCGGCTTGTACATGCAGGCGAGGGTGAAAGAATCGGCCGCCCGGTAGTATCGTCCCTGCTGAAGGTACAACTGGGCCGCTTTCGTGTACCGTTCGAATCGTTCCTCGGAAAAGGAGCCGGCATTTTCGTACTTCCGCCGGAAACGGTCGCCGATGAGCGACGCCGCGGAATTCGGCTCGGCTCCCGCCTGCTCGTCGCCACTCGCCGGGGAGATCTCTGTGCTCCCGGAGGCGTCCCGGAGTTGCTCCAACGTCGAAGCGACTCGGTCCAGGGATATCGCATCACCCTTCGCCGAGTTCTGCAGCGGACGCTCGAGGAATTGTCCCGGGGCGTCATACGCGTGAGCGGTCTGCTCCACTCGGCGGACGGCGGGCAAGCGCCCGACGGAATCGGCATCGGAAGGACTCGAAGTCCGGGGCGAAAAGATCGCATCGATTCGATCCCTCTCGCTCGAAGGCTGCGACGGAACGGGGCCGGCCGGCGGATCATGAAGTCCCCACCGGGTTTCGACGGACAGATCGGTGCCCACACCGTCGGCCATCGGCTGCATTGACACAGGCGCCAAGTCGGGCAGACCGAGAGTGTCCGGCGCCTGTTGCGAGGTCGGCGACTCGGCACGGTCCGGAGTCGCATACACCGGCCTTTGCGGAACATCCACGTCGCGAGGAAGAACATCGTACAGCGGCTGGTCTTGCGGCCCCTGCGACGGCTCACGCGGCGGTTGCAGAAGGGACGTCTGAGGCGATTCCTGCGACGGTTGGGCTGGGCTGCGGACCTCCAGAGTCTGCTCGAGGCTCGAGGCATCAGTCTTGACCCTGTCGAGATCTCGCTGAAGTTGTTCCAGTTGCCGCTGGTACTCCTGGGGCGTCATGAGTTTGTTGCCGGGCTGCGAGAGGCGCTCGTCAAACCCGTCCGGGATCACCCCCGGCATCTTCTCCGAGGTCCGGAAGGACGGCCAGGTCTGCAGTTGTTGCCACTGGCCAGCGTCGGCATCCACTGCGACTCTCCTCTCGCCCAGGGTGACTTCGGGCTGCGTGACCTCGGCCCGGGCCATCACATCGGCCGGCCGCTCGGCCCGAAACGGCGTCAGACCGCCGGCCACTCTCGGACTCGTCGGCGCGAATACCCCGCTGCCCCCCGCCGGCATCGTCGTGACCGTCCCCGTTGGCGAATAGAACTCGCTATAGCCGCGTGGATACCCTCCCGGTCCTTCCGGCACGGCTGAATACCGCAGGAAGGAGTCAAACTGCGTCGAACCCAGCGGCGCTGCGAAGCTCGTGACCGAATCGTAAGGCACGCCGCCGCGGAAGTGCTTTCCGCCGCCGACGTTGCCTGTGACAAGCAGGTTGTTGGTGTTGGCCATCGGATTGGGGATGCGGACCAGCCCGCTCTCATAGCTGCTTGGCGGCACCGTGCCCGGACCGATCGGGCTGCGGACGGAAGGATTCGTATAGCCATAACCGCCGCTCGCAGACGGCACGAAGACGAGCAGAGCAATCGCCAGAACGACCAGCGTACGCCCCGGGTATCGACCCGCACCATTCGATCTATCCCGTTGTGAACCACTCATTTCCGATCACTCCCGTGCTCAGGCGCACATTCGAGGATAAGGCAAAGATCAAAAAGGTCCCATCAGCTCGCCACTGGCGTGCGCACTCCCGAGAGGCGAAAGGTTCCGGCCCTTCGGGCCGGGAGTTTGGCGCTTTGGGACCACCAGCAGGAGGGCGTACCGCGTCCACCCATGGCCGGCCCCCCCCTTGTCACCGCGAGTGGAGTCGAGGGGTCTGCTTGGGAGCCGGAGGCGTCTTGCGACCGCAGGCAGATGTCTCGGCTGCGCTGCGCTCGACATGACAAGAACAAGAGGCGCTTCGGCCATGGGCCTGCCCATCAAACCAGTCTCGGCCGCCGGCCGAATCCGCAATTTTGATTTTTGCCTTTTGATCTTTGATTTCCCTATGGCCAGCCACCCTGCTATCCGGGCCCGCCCTCGTTGCCCTGGCTCGCATACCTGGGTCTTTCGGCCCACCCGAGCTTTGTGGCCAGCGTATCCCAACGCGTTCGCATGGGGTTGTTCACAACCAGGAAGCTGCCCTGCTCCCTGTACACGCTCACGACATCGTCGAGGGACAGTCCCGTCGAGATCTGCCCGTCGATCGAAACGGTGGTGCCCTCGTTGATCCGTGTGCAACGGATCTCGACGATACTGCCCGCATCGATGACGATGGGCCGGAAGCTCAGGCAGTGGGGGCAGATGGGCGTAATGACCATCGCCTCCATCGATCCTTCGAGGATCGGCCCGCCCGCCGAGAGGCTGTACGCCGTCGAGCCGGTGGGCGTCGAGACGATGATTCCATCGCTGACACAACTGGCCACGTTCTGACCATCGACCGCAATACTCAGCTCAATCACGCGGAAAGGCGGCCCAGCCGTAATGAACACATCGTTTACGGCCTTCGAGTGGAACTTCTCCCGGCCGCGATCCGATCCCTGGTGCACCCGGCAGCCTAAGATCATCCGCTTTTCAAGCGGCGCCTTGCCCGAGATGATGTCGTCGTACATCTCCTTGAATTCGCCGGCGCTGAACTCCGCCAAGAAGCCGAGCTTGCCCAGGTTGACGCCAATCACCGGCACCCCGGCCTGGCTCAGGTCCCTGGCGGCCGAGATGATGCTGCCGTCTCCGCCGAGAACGACAGCGAAATCGCTGTCGGATAGGATCTCGGGCGTGCAATGAGCGATATGACAACTGGAAAGGACGTGTGCCTTGTCCTTGAGGTACCGCGCGAAGTCCTGCATGGCCTCCGCCACGGGACCCTTCTGAGGATCGCCGAAGATCACCAATTTCGGTAGAGACTTGCCCTGTCTCATGCTGACGTCGACCTAATGGCCCCGAGTTGCCAACAGCTCCTTTGCCGTCTTCACGATCTCATCGGCATTTATCCCCACCTCCATAAGCTGGGCGTTGCGGGAATCATGTCCGATAAAGCGTCGGGGTGCGCCGAGCGTGCGAATCGTGCCCGGCTGGTAGCCGTTCGTGGCGGCCGCCTCAAGGACGGCCGAGCCAAAACCGCAGGAGAGAAAGTGATCCTCGACGGTAATCAAGCCCTTACCTCGGGCCAGCAGGTTCATGAACTTCGCATCAATCGGGGTGGCGAAACGCGCATTGATGACGTCCACGCCGATTTTATCGGCACTGAGCGTTTCGGCGGCCTTCAGTGCTTCGGTCAGGACGTTCCCATAGCAGGCAATCGCCAAATTGGACTTGCGGCCGCGTCGGACGAGCACGCTTTTGCCCAATTCAAACGGTTTTTCGGACGCTCCCCGGACGAAATCTTCCGGCGGGACAAGGTCCTTTGGATAGCGAATCACGACCGGCTGGCTCTGCCCGAGAGCGAACTCCAGGGCCCGCTTCATCTCGACGGCGTCGGCCGGGGCCACCAGCACCATGTTGGGCAGCATCCGCAGGAACCCGATATCCATCAATCCGTGATGCGTCGGGCCGTCGGCGCCGACCAGACCGGCCCGGTCCACGCAGAAGACCACCGGCAGGTTCTGCAGCGCCACCTCCTGAAAGATCTGGTCGAAGCTGCGCTGCAGGAAGGTCGAGTAGATGCAGATGACCGGTCTCATGCCGCTCTTGGCCAGGCCGGCGGCGACGTCCACCGCCGCGCTCTCGGCAATCCCGACATCGTAAAATCGACCGGGGAACTTCTTGCTGAACTCCATCAGGCCAGTCCCGTCGCACATGGCCGACGTGATGGCCACGATCCGATCATCCTGCTCGGCCAGCGGGGTCAGCGATTCACCGAAGGAATCCGTGAAGCTCTGCCGCTGTTTCACGGCGGTCGATTCGACGGTATCGCCGTTGATCTTGAAAGGACCCGTGGAGTGAAACTTCGCCGGGCCCTTGTCGGCCGGATGGAAGCCCTTGCCCTTCTTCGTGTGCACGTGCAGCAGCACGGGATGGTCCATGTGACTGAGGGCCTGGAACAACTGCGTGAGCGCCTCGATATCGTGGCCGTCCACCGGTCCGAAGTACGGCACGTTGAGACTCTCGAACAGTTGGCTCGGCGGCAGGGCCATGCGAATGCTCTTCTTGATCCTCTCGATCGTTTCCTCGACGCTGCGGCCGATGCCGCCCACATGGTCGAGGATATTCTTCGTGGTCGAGCGCAGGCCCTCGTAGGTCTGGCTCAGACGGACCTTCGAGAAGTACTTCGCCACCGCTCCGACGGTCGCATCGATCGCCATGCTGTTGTCGTTGAGCACGATGAGCATCTGCCGCTTGACCAGGCCCAGGCTGTTCAGTCCCTCGAATGAGGCGCCGTTGACGATGCTGGCATCGCCGATCACGGCGACAATCCTCGGGCCCGGGCGCTTGAACTTCTCGAGCTCCCGCCGAAACGGCTTCGGCTCCGCGTCTGCTTTCTTTTCCTTCAACTGCTCGGCCAGCGCCATCCCGATGGCGGTCGCAATGGACGTGCCCGCATGACCGACGGCGAACTGATCGTAGTCGCTTTCCGCCGGGTTCGGGAACCCGCTGATCCCGCCGGCGTGCCGCAGCAGTTGAAAGCCGGCTTTCCGCCCCGTAACAATCTTGTGCGCGTAGCACTGGTGGCCCACGTCCCACAGCAGCTTGTCCTGCTTGAAGTCGAAGACGTGGTGCAGGGCCAGCGTCAGCTCGACCACGCCGAGATTGCTCGCTAAATGCCCGCCCGTCTTGCTGATAGACCGCAGCATGAACTGCCGAATCTCCTCCGCCAGCTCGGTGAGCTCGGCCGGCCCCAGCTTTTTCAGGTCCTCCGGGCTGTTGATCTTCTCCAGGTACTTAGTACTCATACACAAGGTCATCCCCAAAAAAGCCTAAACGAAAACATTTTACCCGAAAGGTGGGGCATACGCAGGGAAATCGCAGGTTTCTCGCAAAATTGTGTGCGACGACCTTTGGTGCCCCTTGTAGGTCGTGCGTCCCACTGCGCGAAATCGCGCACCCGCCCGCCTGGGCCACAAAAGTCAGCCGCACACGCAAAATTTGTGGAACGGCCCGGGGGCAATCGCATCCCCGAGCATGAGGCACAAAAGTTGTCCGCGTACAGGAATTCGCGTAACATTTGGGGGCGGCACTCACCTTTATCTATAGCTGACATGAGCGAATACGAAGATCACATCCAATTGGTGCGGCAGGCGCAGCAGGGCCATCCGGAGGCGAAGAACGACCTGGTCCGGATCGTCGAGCCTCGGCTGACCGAGTACGTCGGACGCCTGACTCTGGACCGTGATCTGGCCACGGACATCGTGCAGGAGAGTATCACGGAAATGCTCAAGATCCTGGACACCCTCAAAGATCCGCAACGATTCTGGTGCTGGCTGTACACCATCACACTGAACAAGGTTCGGACGCACTACCGACAGCGATGGCGACGCAAGGAGAAGTCGCTGTCCGACGTCCAGCAGGACTGGCTTGCGTCCCCAGATCGGGACGTGCTCGCCGATCTGGTGGCGCAGGAGTTGAAGCAGACCGTGGTCCGGGCGGTCGCCGAGCTGGAGCCGCGGCAACGGGCGGTTCTGACCATGCGGTGCTACGACCGGATGTCCTATAGCGAAATCAGCAGAGTGATGGACTGTACGCAGTTGGGGGCAAGAGCCCTGTTCCATCGGGCCAAGAAGAGCATGGCACGCCTGCTGAACGTGCACGGGATCGACAAGAGCGCCTTGCCGGTAGCCTTGCTGTTTTTCGGCAAGCTCAGCGCCCGCAGCGAGGCCGCGGCCGCCGGAATATCGATCACCGCCTCGACCTTGCACGTTGGGCTATGGGCTGGGCTGCTGGCCACGGCGGCTCAGCCCGCCGTACTGGCGACCCTGTTGGGAACGGTGCTGATAGGAGCCGGCGGCGTCCTGGTGACCCGGTCGGAGGCCTGGAATGGTGCCCCGCGACAGGTTGCGGCCCGGCCGGAAACCACACCGGCGCAGGCCATTTCCCAGGACACCTCGTGCTGGTACTACTATCCACCCGCCACGACGGACATGGTGATGATCCGAACCACCGGGCAGGCTGTGGCCTACAGCCAGTGGCTGCAAAATGAGCAGGCCAATTACTATCGCGAGGGTGACACGATCTATATCAGGAATCATCGCCAGTTCGCGCCCGACCTTTCGGTCTGGCGGCTGCCCACGGACCCTCCCGCTCTGCGACGTTTTCTGCGCAGTCAGGACCAGCGGGCCCTTGACCTGGAGTATGCGGCCCCCAGCTCGCGGGGACTATTGGTTGCTGTGGAGCAGGCCCATGCGGACGGACGCCAGCAGGTGACTTTGAGTTATGACGTATCGAGGGAGGATTACTTCCGGCACGACTGGTCC
>CBFDDG010000127.1:0-10795 GCA_965603505.1 uncultured Phycisphaerae bacterium
ATGGCCATCATGCTCAAGGGCGAGAACTCCAAGCTCGTCGTGGACCGGGTGAAGCGGGAGATCCCGGAGATCCAAAACTCCCTTCCGCCGGGCGTGCGAATCCGCCCGTTCTACGACCGCACCGATCTGATCCAGGCCTGCATCCGCACCGTGTCGAGCGCGCTGGCACAAGGTGGTGTGCTTGTAATCCTTGTCCTATTCCTCCTGCTGTGGGACCTTCGGGCCGCGCTGACGGTCGCCCTGTCGCTGCCCTTGACGGCGGCGGCCACCTTCATCCTCATGGACTGGACCGAGGTGACGGCCAACCTGATGAGCCTGGGCGGGCTGGTGATCGCAGTAGGCATGGTGGTCGACGCCGCCATCATCGTGACCGAGAACATCACGCGGCATATGGGCGAAGAGGCCCGGACCGGCGAGACGCGGGCCGAGATTGCTTTGGGGGCCGTTCGAGAGGTGGCTCGGCCGGTGACGTTCGCCATCCTCATTATGGTCATCGTCTTCGTGCCGTTGTTCACGTTGCAGTCGCTGGAGGGCAAGATGTTCAAGCCTTTGGCGCTGACGATCTGCTTTGCGCTGCTTTCGTCGCTGGTCGTGTCGCTGACGGTTGTGCCGGTCCTGGCCGAGACGATCACGAAGCGTGTGGCCCGGGACATCCACCACAATCCCCTTGTACGAATCTTCCACCGGCTGCACGTGCCCGCACTGCGGCTGGCCATCAAGGGTCGATGGATTACCGTCGCCATTGCCGGCGCGCTGCTGGTAGGCGGAGCCTCGATGTTCCTGCAGCTCGGCACCGAGTTCTTGCCCGCTCTGGACGAAGGGGCCATCGCCATCAACATCGTCCGCCTGCCGACGGCCGGGCTGGAGGGCTCGGTTGCGCAGAGTCAACGGATTGAGGGCCATCTGCTCGAACGTTTTCCGGACGAGATCGCCACGATTGTCTCCAAGACCGGCCGGGCCGAGATCTCCGAGGACCCGATGGGACCCGAGCAGACCGATCTGATCATCATGCTCGAGCCGAAGGACCAGTGGACCGCCGCCCAATCGAAGGCGGAACTCGTGGCGCGCATGGAGGAGGAGTTGAAAGCCTTTCCCGGCATCCGGCCGGCGTTCTCCCAACCGATTGCTCTGCGGGTCAACGAGCTTATCAGCGGCATCAAATCGGATATCGCCATCAAGATCTTCGGCGACGACATTGACACACTGATCGAGACGGCCGAGGAAATCGCCCCTATTCTCGGCGGCATTGAAGGCGCCCGGGACATGGCGATCGAGCAGGTCTCCGGCTTCTCACAGTACAACGTCGTGCTCGACCGCCGGGCGATGGCCCGCCACAAGATCAATGTCGAGGCCGTCAACGAGCTGCTGGAGGTGGCGGTCGGGGGCAAAACCGCCTCGACCCTCTACGAGAATCTTATCCCGGTGGATATCGTGGTGCGGCTGCCGGAGCAGGTCCGCGCCACCGGCGATGATCTGGCCCGGCTCCTGGTGGCCAGTCCTCTGGGTTACAGCGTGCCGGTTGGCGAGGTCGCCCGCATCGAATTGGTCGAGGCCCCGGCGAAAATCAACCGCGAGGATTCCCGTCGTCGCCTGCTGGTGGAGTGCAACGTTCGCGGCCGGGATATCGGCGGCTTTGTCGCGGAGGCGAAGGCCAGGCTCGCCGGGATCGAGCGGCAATTGCCGCCCGGGTACCGGCTTGTCTGGGGCGGACAGTTCGAGAACCAGCAGCGGGCCATGCGCCGTCTAATGGTCGTCGTGCCCATCGCGCTGTTGCTGATCTTTGTCCTGCTCGTTAGCGCCCTGGGCTCGCTCAAGAGTGCATCGCTCATCATGCTGAATCTGCCGTTCGCGGTGGTCGGCGGTGTGGCCGCCATGTACCTGCTGGGCATCCATCTGAGCGTAGCCGCCACGATCGGGTTTATCGCCGTCTTGGGCGTGGCCGTCCAGGACGGACTCGTTCTGATCAACTTCTGCGATCAGCTTCGACGCAGCGGCATGGCGACGCTGGAGGCGGTTTATGAAGCGTGTCGGCTCCGCGTCCGGCCCATGATCATGACGACAGCGACCACGCTGCTCGGCCTGCTGCCGATGCTCTACGCCACCGGCTCCGGCTCGGAGATCCAGAAACCGTTGGTGGCCGTCATCTTTGGCGGCATGGTCAGTTCGTTGATCCTGGAGTTGATCGTGCTGCCCGTCCTCTACGTGCTGGCTCACAAAGACATGGCAGCAGCACAAATCTGACAACCCAAATCCTGCGACTACTGACTTCGTTGGAGACAGATGTTCCATTCCAACCTGCACGCGAAGATATCAAAGATCAAACAGCAAATGTCAAAAGTGTCGAATCGCCTGCGCGATGGGCATAGTTATTTTGAGTTTTGCTTTGTCATTTTGCGATTTGCATTCTGATTTTTGATGTGGGAACGTGGTCGAGATTAGAATCGGCAGCGAGTACCGACCGTCGCACGATCATCCGGCGTCCTGGCCTCGCTCAGGGGTGCGGGTATCGTCGTTCGGATCCGGGGGCTGCGGCGTCGCTGTTTTCCTTTTCTTCTGCTCGCCCGTCGATTGGCTGGGTCGCGGCTGGGGGTGGGTGGACTGGCTGCCGTAGTAGGGCCGAATCGGCCTCGGTGGATAGTACGGCCTGACGTAGGGCTGCGGCCGGTAGCCGTACGGAAAGAGACGCGGAACTGGCCCAGGCGTCAGCGGTATAAAACCCGGCGGACGGGGCACGTATCCGGGTGGGCGGATCAGAACACCGGGCGGAGCAGCGTACCGGTGGATGTACGGGCCCACGGAAAGGTAGGAGCCGCTGTTCCACCAGTACACGCGGGGCCTCCAGACCTGATACAGCACCGGCCCGGGGCGGACATACAATCTCTGGGCCTCAGCGGAGCCCGCCAGCCCCGCCGCAACGAGCACCAAGGTCACCATGCGTCCGAGCAACATCCGTGCCGTCATAGCGCACCTCCCTTCGGTTTCGCACTAGGCGCTATGATAACATACGCGAACCCTTTTCTCCTGTGCGGCAAAAGCTCTGCGAGCCTCCGGCGTTTGTGCAAAAGCACGGTCTCCCTCGTCACCTCCATCCCGTGTCAGCAGCGGACAGGTCAGCTCGATTACACCGGTTTCCATTCGTCCCACAACAGCCAGACCATGACGTCGTTCCCGGAGGGTGCTGTCTTCGGAACGGGTACGGTCCCCCCAATCTCATCGGTCAGGGCGGAGAACCGTTCACCGCTTGCGATCTTAACCATCTCGCTGCCGCCTTTTGTGCGGCGGATGTACAGGCCCTCGCGGCTGATCGCGCACGTCGCTTCCACCAGATCATCCTTCTTGACCAGCTCATAAGGCATAATGCGTCACCTCCCATCTTCTACTTGTCTGCCTCGCCGGACGTCTCAAGAGTCTTTTCGAGCATCAGTCCGCTCAAACGGCGTTGCAGACGTTGAGTCAACAACTTGACGTTGTCCTCTGTGATCCCATCTTTGTTCTCTTCTGCGAACTCTCTGAGGTTTCTAAGCTGCCTGAGACGAAAGTCGTTCATGCTCTCTTGGTACTGAGCCTTAGCGGTCATCACAGAGAAATCCACTGTATCCGGCTTCGACTCGTCCGCCTTGGCGCCGGGGATCGGCACGCCGTAAGAGGCGGCCACGGAACCGGCAAGAGCGGCAATGGCCTTTGTCGCCACCCGGCTGACCCTCAGACGTGCTTCAATCACCGCGGTCGGGTCCAGCTCCACGGTCTTCCAGCGGCCTTCCAGAACGTCCTCGAAGACCAGCACGAAATCGCAGTCGCCGTCGCCATAGGCATGCACCATGTTCGGCACCCTGCGCCAGCCCTGCGGGTTGTTAGCCATGTAGATGATGTACGGATCGGACATGTCCTGTTCGATAATATGTACTCGCAGAATACCGGTGGGACCCGCTTTGCTGGCCTGCTGGATCAACGTATCGGGCGTCTCAATTTGCTTTCGCGTTCGCTCGATGAGATCCTTCGCCCTATCATTATCCCCGATTGCCTTGATTCGCTCCTCGAGTTCCGGCACAGCCACGTCGAGGCGCAGTTCTCTGACCCTGCCAGCCAACTCCTCAAGCTTATTGGGATCCCGCAATATCGGAGAAAGTTGCGTAACGACGGTCTGAAACCTGCCCGGATCGGTCTCTACGTAACGCTCTTGCTGCAATTTGTCGTTGGTCTCTTTCCAGAGCGCTCTCAAATCTTGTGATGGCTTGGGTGCCGGCTCCGTAGGACCGACTTCCTCCACGATCACTTTCAAGGTCTTGATTTCCTCCTCAATAGCAGTCAGGAGACCTTCGAATGTCTGTGTGATGGTTTGTACGACCTGCTCGGTCTGACGGCTGGCGATCTTGGCAATGTTAGGATCGCCACTGGTCATAACAGGAAGCAGTTGGGCAGACACGTTCAGGAGAATCAGATCATCCCGGAAACGCTCGACACGCCGTTTCAGTATCAGGTAGTCTGCATATTGTGTGGCGGCGTTGACCGTCCGCGCCACGTCCGGATGGCATTTGTCGTACTCGGCCCGTGCCTCCTCGCTGTCGATGTCGTACACGGATACTCTGTAATTCAACTCGGATCCACAGCCGGCCACGCCGATCAACATACATGCGGCTATTATTGATAGCTCCGTTTTCATGGTTGTGTGCTCCTCTCTTAAGGCAGATCGATTGACGCGATATCCTCGAGGATGGCTGTAACCGCTTCGCATCTGACTTGTGCGGACGGCTCCTTCTGCAGCGACTTGAGGTCGCGCTGCGCGCTGTAGAGCAGCATATGAATATGCTGGATCTGATCCGTCCGGGCTTTCTGTATGAGATAGCCCCTTCGCTTGTCGCCCACGATGGCCATCATGAGCGCATCCTCGCTGCGTTTGTCTTCGGCGAACTCGGCCACGGCAGTGGCAACGATCGACGCATTGGAGGAAAAGACCGCCAGGAACTTCTGGCGTCGCGATAACGCCAGATCGTAAGGCGACTGCAGCGCCAGGTCGAGGGACTGGCGGTACTGACGGATCTTTGAATCATTTGGATCAGGGTTCTCGATGATTTCGTAGAGCTTGCTGAGAATCCGCTCCACCGCCTGGCGGCGTTGGGACCACACGATATGATCGATGCTGTCATCGGCATCTGCGGCGGTAACCTGCCCCGTCAGCGCGTCAACGGCCGCGGCATCATACAGCCCTGCTCGATAGTGGGTTTTGGCCATGAGGGTCGAGCCCCAGACGTCGAGCTTGTAGTACATGGGGCGACCGGTCTCCGCCGAGGCCACCTGGATGATCCTCGACTCTTTGAACTGGAAGCGACCACAGCCGCTCGACGCGCAGCACAAGAGACAAAGGAACCACGCGAAAGGAAGGTTTGGAGGTTTCATGGATCTGCTCCTCAATCAACAGGAATCAACGACTATCCTAACCACTATTGTTCTCGCCGTTGTGCCCCCTGCCTATCGGGGCCCAAGCGACCAACTCACGTGAAAGGGCGTCGTCTGGAACATCCTGCCGATACCATTGGCGGGCAGTTCTGGCACGACGTACACCCTACGCAGCGGCGTCTCACACGGTAGCACGTCAAAGATGTCCAATCCCGCTGTAGTACAGGAACTCCATGGAAACTGTAGAACAGAGCACCTTCATTAATTCTACTGGAGGCGATTCACGCGCCTCAAGGAAAAATCCGCAAAAAAAACCTTGGGATAGAAGTGCCGCAAGGTCGCGGGGCCGAGCCGGGAGAAACTCAAGGCAGATCGAGGTCGCGGCGGCAGCGGGTGTGCAGGTCGTCGAGGGTGGCTTCGAGGAACCAGAAGAACTGACGGGTGATGGTCTTGCCCGCGGACTTAACTCGGACGGTGGAGTCGGTGTGCAGGCAGGTGAAGAGGGTGTTGGTGGCGATGGAAAAGGCTGTGGCGTTGCCCGCGCGGCCAGTGGCGACGATGCGGCGGCCGTCCCGCGAGACGACGGCCAGGACCGACCAACGCAAGGGCTCGCCGAGTTCTTTCGCCGTAGGTCCGGTAATCCATCGTACGCAGTTGCCTCCGCGCGAGAATCGTCGCATCGGCGCAAAAGTGCCGTCGGCCGCGAGTACGTAGGTGCGGAGCTGCTCGCAGTCGTAGAACATCGGATGGGTCTGGAGGCTGAAGCAGGAGCTGGTCGTGAAGCTCGCGGGCCGGTCGGTAAGGTTGGTGGCGGTGAACCGCTGCTCAACGAAGTCCTCGCCCGCCAGGAACTCGGCATCGACGCGCAGCTCGTCGAATCGCATCTCGTAGGTTGCCCGCTCGGGGGTTCGCACGCGCCAGGTCATCTCCGGCGTCTTGCGCCAGGTCATCACGCTCTCGCCGTTCCAAATGATGGTTTCCGGCGTCGATAGACTGAAGGTCTCCTGTCCGTACCGTGGGGCGCAGATGGACAGGTGCCGGGAGGTTCCGCCGGCGGCGGACAGTGTAACCGGCCCGGCAGGGGGGCCGTCCCTAAGTCGTCCTCTCGCTGCGGTTGCCGAAAGGCTGATTCGCGTGTCTGAGGTCCGCACGGGAGGCGGCGTCTTGTCTGCGTCGAGCGCGCAGCGGAAGCCAGTGAAGGAGGACCGCCAGCCCTCGTAGGCCCACCATCCGGCGGCGGTGCGAAAGCTCAGCGGGTCCTCGTGGAACCAGCTCGCTGCCTTCATCAACTGGAACTGAACGCCGTGGTGCGGGCGCACGTCGGACACCCATTCGAGGACTTGTCCGGCGAAGTCCTCGACGCCCGTCGTGCTGTGGCCGCACCCCCCCGTGCCGACCGGCCGGGTCCCCGGCAACTCCCAGAAGATGCGGGCAGGACGGTGTAACTCCAACCGTCCCGGCCAATCCCGGCCCCAGGGGAAGGGGGCTCGATTCGGATCGCCGATGGCTGCCTCCCACCCTTCGGCGGTGAGTAGACGCTTGCCGGCCCATTTTGCGTACGATGAGGCGTCGGTCCCGCTGACGCCGGCGACGGGGTGGTCGGCGTACTCGGCGGGGAATGTCCCGCCCCAGCGGCCCCACCAGGAAGGCCGTCCGTGCCCGGTCGCCTCGACGAAGGCGAGGTACTGTGCGTTCGTGACAGGATGCCTGTCGATCCAGAAGGCCGGCAGGGCGGTTTCATGTTGCGGAAGGTCATCGCCCAGCCACGTCGGATGGCAGTCAAACCGCTTCGTAAGCTCCTGCCGCTGCCGCTCGCTGGTGCCCACGACCACTCGCTGCGCCGGGATGAGCACCATTCCATGCCGCGAATCGCCGATAGCCTCTTCCTGCAAGCAGGCCATCACGACCAACGGAATCATGCAAAGTGCCAGACGCCATCTGCCACTTTCCCGCAGGCACATTATCCTTCTCCTTCCACGCGCCCATCGTTTCCGGGCGCCATGTTTACGCAAACGTAAGCATGTGTTTATCCCGAGATCGAGTCCGTCATCTCCGTGCCGTGCTTCGTGCGGGACCTTCTGTGCGTTACGCTTCGGCCGGGACGACGCACTGCGGATTGGGGCGACCGATATCAGTCTCAACTCATCGTCCACTATTGCTACCGGCGTTGGGTTCGCATCATCTCCAGGGCCTGCCTCAGTTCCTCGGGAGTGAGTGCCGCGGTCTGTCCGCTGAGGAACAGTACATTGCACTTGCCGTTATGAACCGGTTTGGGCTCGTAAACCAGAACGTTCGTGGCTGGCATATCGCCGCGCTGGCCGGGGATATAGATGTAATCGGCGCCGTTCGGGTCGGGGCAGCGAAACAGACGGGTATTGCCGCAGAAGCTCACCAGTTCCTGCTGACTGGCGGGGAAGCCCTCGTTGCTGATGGCGTACATCTGGAGGTTCTGCCCGATGGTGCGCAGGTTCATCTGACAGGATACGGCGGCGGCCTTGTCCTGGGTCTGCACCATGGCGGTCGTGTATTGCTGGCCGGCTTCGCCCGCCGTTTTCATGATCCACATGATCCCCAGTGCAATCAGGCCAAAGAAGACCACCGCTGTGATGATGTTGATGATCGTCCCGCCGCGAGCCGGTCTCATCCGCATGGGCCTCGAGTATTCTCTGCCACACTCAACCATCGCTGAGCCTTTCACTGCCGTTCTCGTCGTCACGCTTCATTCTACGACGACAGCATGGCCCCATCAAGGGTGGAAGGATAGCCCGTTGCGGCCGTTCTCAGTCAGCGTCATCGGCAGAATTCACGCATAGGAAAATCAAAGATCAAAATGCAAAGAGCAAAATTGCGGATTCGTCCTGTCGGCCGAGGTTGGTTTGATGAGGTGACGGGGCGGCGCCCGGCGGCCCGCCGGATGGCCCTTTCTGCTTCTTGCGATTTGATTCTTGATCTTCCTTTGTTATTGCCCCATGGGCCGGCTGGGAGGAGGGTCCGGAATCCGGGACAGAATATAGTTGCGCCGGTCGCGGACATACTGCTTGATGCCGTTGCGTCGGCCGTCACCGAGCCCCTCGGCGCTCAGGACGTCGGCGGCCTCATCGACGAAGCGGTCGAAGGCCGTCGGCGGATCGGTCGTGCCGTAGGACGTCTGCCATGGACCGCTCACCAACTCTGCGAGGGCGTCGTAGTACATCAGCTTGTACTTCGAGTAGTTCAGGAACTGACGAACCTCCGGGAAGTGGCCGCCAACGGCGAACAGGTCCGACGAGGAACCGCGGCTCGATCCGCCCAGTGCAAAATCGATATCCCACGGCAGGAGATACCATTTTCCCTCTGGCAGGGCGTAGTAGAAGTAGTTGTTCTTCCCTCGTTCGTATCCGTAGCTGTCCCAGTCGCCAACGGCATGGCGAATCGCCAGGACCTTGGCGAAATGCACGGGGTCGATCACGGATTCGATCATCTGCTCGTACCGTGAGCTACTCGACGATGTGTTCATGGCCACGGCAAAATCGAACAGATGCTGCCAGTTGTCGTTCTCCCGGTACGACCGCTTCTCGAATCCCCAGCGATACGTCTCGGGCAGCAGAGGGTGCCTGGAGTCATACAGGAGGCCCTCATCGAGGTTTCTGTGCCCGGTGCCGTCGGCGCTGTACTCGAAGTAGTCGTCGATCTTATGGACATAGCCTTCGTTGTTTTCCGGGAACCACTGGTCGATGTAGTCGCCATCGATCTTCTGGACGTCGTCGTAGACGTTTCTGGTTTGCCCGTTCATGATGAGGCGCACGTACTCCTGTCTGGAGTATTGCAGTCCCAGTTGCTGATAAAACCAATAGGAGGCCCGTTCCTGTATGGGGCCGCGTCCGCTGCCTTCGGTACCATCGAGATTGATCTCACCGCGGCCGTGGAATTTTTGTTCCGGCGGGAATTCGATTCGATAGCCGCGGGCATCACCCGGACTTGGACTCCGACCGGTGCCGCTGCGCAGCCACGGGCTACCTCGATGCCGAAGCCCGCAATTGTAGAACACCTCTCTGTCGTTGTAGACGAACGTGCAGTCCAGCAGTTCGTTCGACAGATTCGGACGCGATCGGAACGTGTTGACGACGTCATTGGAGAGCCAGAGGCGATACGTGGCCAGCCGCGTGTTCAAGAGCGTGTCGCCGACGCGGATCAGGCAGGTTCGCTCCGGCACCTCCGCCGTGGCCTCCAGCATCGTGGGGAACCGCGTCGATGCCGAGCCGTCGGAAGCCTCGATGTAGAATGCCCGCATCATGCCGCCGCCACTGCCCAGGATCGCGGCCGAATAGACGCCGTCGCCCGCGACTGCATCATCGCCGGACCCGTCATCCACCATGGGCGTGCTTGTGAACGCGCCGCCGCCCTCGTATCGGTAGTAAAGTGTGACGGATGCGACGCCGTCGTTGTCGGTCACGCGGGCCGTTACAGTGATTGGCTCGCCGGCGATCGGCAGCACGGGGGCATGACGCACGTCGACAACATCCGGGCCCCGGTTTGCCTCAAATGTGGTATTCTGCAGGCCGGGTGTCCCCAAATCGAGCGGCATGTCGAGCTCGAAGGCGTGTGACGGTCGCGGCGGCTGCACGGGCTGCTGCGACCGCGTGGTTCGCAGCAGCAGGAAGCGACTGCCCCGCAGCCAACGGGCCCAGCCGCGGAACGTCACCGTGCCGGCGTTGGTCCCGCTGACCGACTGGTTAATGCGGTTTGCCCCGGGATCACCGTGACCGGTGGCAATCAGGTGCAGCGAGCGCAGGCCCGAGTGTCTGTCTTCCGTGGTCACGAGCGAGCGGACGTGGTTGCCGAGGATCCGCCACGGCGACTCGCCGCTTTCGAAACCGCTGTTGGTCAGGCGGTTGGAGCCGCTGTAGACCAGCTCCAGATCGTCGAGGAGCACTTCGCCGGCGTTGAGCAGCATGAAGCCGAAGATCGAGGGCGTATCGTGCGTGTATTTGCCGTCGGAGCCCTGGATGGTGAAGGAAAACTGTGCCCACTGCGTCTTGGCGCTCTCGTCACTATCGGCCCAGGCGCCGGGTGTGTCGTTGTGGCTGCGGGGATCGCGCAGCTCGAGGCTGGCGCCCTTGCCGTCGGCCCACTTCGGCCATCGGCCACCGTCGTAGTAGGTCACCTGGTCGGCGGTGAACAGGTACTTCTGGGGCTGGCCGGTGGTTGGATTGACCTGCTCGCGTGGATAGGACAGGCGGATGCGCTCGCTGTGATCGTTCAAATTTCCTTCGTACGGCCCGAACAGGTTCGTTCCGATGACGAGATTGTCATATACGGCCGCCAGGAAGTTCGGGTCCTTGGCGACCACCACGTACGAGCCGGGCCCCATGGTCGCGCCCGCTGGGAACGTGTAGTCAATCCCATCGTTGAACGCCCAGCC
>CBFDDG010000128.1:0-10728 GCA_965603505.1 uncultured Phycisphaerae bacterium
GCCTGCCAGGGCGAGGCCTTCGGTATCGGCGTGGCCGAGATGGTCAAGGCCGGATGCGCGCCGTTTATCCCGGCCGAGGGGGGACAGGCGGAGATCGTAGATCACCCGGCGCTGATGTACCGCTCGGTGGATGAGGCCGTGGCGAAGATAGACGCTGTCTTGCGAACGCCGGCGCTGCAGGCCGAGCTGCGGACGCACCTGGCCGGCCAAGGCGAGCTGTTCTCGGCCGAGCGGTTCATGGTGGGAATCCGCCAGGCCGTGGAGACGTTCCTGGCCACGCGCGGCAGCCAGAGGGAGGTCGGCCGGTGATTCCGGACTTGCCGAAGATCGCCTTCGTCGTCGCCACCAAGGACCGACCGCGGGACTTGCGGAACATGCTGGCCAGCCTGGCCGGGCAGTCGGTCCGGCCCGGTCACGGCAAGTGTTCCTCCCCGGAGAAGTTCATGAGCGGAATTCGATCGGCAGTCACTGAATTCGGCCCAAGCGGTGAAGGGCTTTCCAGATGAAACTTGTGCTCGCGTGCTTCTACCAAGCCTACCCACCATGGACTGGTGCGGCCGCGGTCACTTGTGGAGTTGCACGCTATGCTCATGGCACACGCGTGCTCGTGCAAACCGCGCCACAGGCAGGCAGGACGGAAACCGACGAGTGTTTCACGGTCGTGGCCGTCGCCCACCCGGCGGCGCGCCGATGGCGACAAGCGCTTGCCTTGTGGAGGCCGGTACGGCGCGTCGCCAGGGCGGTTGAGGCCGAACGCCCTGACGTGGTCGTGCTGGAAGGCGCCACATGGGCGCCATATCATTGGCTGCTCCTTCGCCGCCTGCGTCGCACGCTGCCCAAAGCGACGATTGTCTATCATTCACACAACGTGGAATACGAGCTTCGCCGGCAGAAACACGGCAGATTGGTGCGAGGCGTAACACGTTGGGCGGAAGGTGCCGTCCTGAAGGGCTGCGACCTATGCTTTGCGGTTTCAGAGGTCGATCGCGAGCAGCTTCGAAGGCTCTACGGCGTCGAGACCCAACTGTTGCCGAATGGAGTGGACGTGGATCGCTTCGCCGGAGTCACAGACACCGCAGTTACTGAGGCCAAGCGATTGTACGGTATTGCGGATCAGAGCGTGTTGTTCATGGGGCCCTACTATTACAGGCCGAATCGCGAGGCCATTGATTTCCTGATATACGAAGTGTTCCCGAGGATCTTGAAGACTTGCCCGCAGGCAAGGCTGTTGGTGCTTGGTGGGCCAATCCCGTACCGGAGGCCGTGGCTGGTCAACCCTGGGCTGATCCCCTATGACCAGATACCGGCCGTTGTTCGTAGTTGCCGCGTCGGGGTAGCCCCGATATTCTCTGGATCTGGCACGCGGTTGAAGATTTTGGAGTACCTTGCGGCGGGCCGGCCAGTCGTGAGCACCGCCAAGGGGGCCGAGGGGCTGCGTGTCCAGAGCGGCCACAACATCCTCATAGCCGAAGATGCTGAAGCATTCGCCGACGCGGTGGCTCTGCTGATGTCGGACGACGCTCGTGCCGACGAACTCGGCCGCCGCGGGTGTGAACTCGTTCGCAACTGCTACGACTGGCCTGAGACGACCCGCAAGATGAACGAACTCCTTGAACTGGCCTGCGCTAACGGAACGCTCGGAGCATTGAATGCGAGAGCGCATGAAAAGGCACTTGGTGATGATGTTCGCCTTTCGTCTTAGAATCGTGTATGCCGGACGTGGAGCACAACGAGACGATTATAGAGAAAGCGCAAGAGCTTTGCGCAGTGTGACCGCACGCCGATATGAGCCATAGCAAGAGAGTGCTGCTGCTTTGCCATGACTTCCCGCCGGTCAACTCTATCGCAGCGAGACGGCCGGCCGCATGGGCGAAGTATCTGCCTGAGTTCGGGTGGGAACCGTTCGTCATCACTTCCACGGAGGCCGGCAGGATCTCCGAGCCCATGAGCGAAGAGGAAGTCCAACGTTCAACCGGAGGGCTAGCGACTGTGATGCGAGTCGCAGTTCCTTCCAGGAGCAAGCACACGCCGGTGCGCGTGGCTTCCGAATTGTGGGATCTGACGGTCCTCCCCTGCGCATATTCACGGCGGCGGGCCCGCCGCGTGCTTGCGGAGTGCCACAGCACGCTTCCCAACTTCGACGCCGTGATCAGCACGTACCCGGAAACGTGGCCCCTGCTGGCCGCCGGGCAACTCTCTAGCAGCCGTAACCGTCCGTGGGTTGCAGACTTTCGGGACCTCCCGGAGCAGCTTCCGATCCCACGCTGGATGGGACGCGCCGCCGTATGGCGGGTGCGTCAGCTTACGCGCGCGGCCTCGCATGTGCTAGCCGTCTCTGATTATCACGCCGTGATGCTGCGTCACGGCGGGCAACCAGTATCGATCATTCCTAATGGCTTTGATCCCGAACTTGCCCGGCCGGCAACTACGCCACCTGCCCGGGATATCTTCCAAATTGTGTATACGGGCAAGATAGTACGGGGCCAATGTGCCCGCCCTGTCGTTCATGCCGTGAATGCGCTCGTCAAGGCGCGAGAGATACCCGCAGCTCGGATTGCGCTTAGATTCTACGGAACGCAACCGCGCGCGTTTCGCGAGGACGTTGATTGCCCAGACCTGGTGGTGCATCCTATACTGCTCCCGCAGGTGTCCCTGAGCGAGGCATTGCACTGTCAACGATCCGCGACCGTGCTCCTATTGTTGCAGCTAGTTGACGCAGCCAAGGCCGCGGGAGTCTTTACTGGGAAGCTCTACGAGTATCTTGCTGCAAGGCGTCCGATTCTGCTGTATCCGGCAGACCGGGATGGGATCGGCAGGTTGCTTTCTGCGACTGGTGCTGGCGTCGGTTGTTATGACGAGACGGAACTGAAGGCGGTACTCCTTGGTTGGTATCGCGAATGGGAGCGGACCGGAGATATCTCGCTGCCTTTCAAGACTGACGAGGTCGAGAAATACAACCGCAAGCGCCAAGTGCAGAGAGTGGCAGAAATCCTTGATCAGCTCACGACAACGCGACGTGACTGACGGGGCGCATTCCAAAGCTATCCAGGCGATATGTGCCAACGGCAGCAGAACGGTGGGCAGGGCACCGCTGTTCCCAACTCCTACTGGACTCGGTGGCGACATGGGCACGTGCTGATGCGACGGTTGAATGTGCTCGTGTTAGCCTATGCATGCAACCCATTCGGCGCGTCCGAAGAGGGCGTCGGCTGGGGGGTGGGCAAAGATGATTGTGTCCTCTCATGACATCTGTGTGCTGATGGCCGCCTGTGACCAGGCCGACGCGGACAGAGATCTCCCCGAAGAGCGGGGCCCGGCCCGGGGCTAAGGTCTCCTTCGAGCCGCCAACATCCCTGGCAAAGTGTCGGTACGAGACCCCGCAGCCGGTCCAGCATAGGCACAGAGATGCTTCGCGGAACGGAGCTATAATGATAGACCGACAAGGCAAGCCACTCGCCCAACGAGAGACCCGGCAGGTGGCAATCGAAGCTGCCTATGCTGAAGATCGCTGTGTCTCATGTGTGTTGCCGAGACAGACGAAGGGATTACACTTCGCTGGAGACGGGCGATGCGCATTGTGTTCCCAGGCAGGCATGACCAAAACCCGCAAGACGGCCCGTCGGCCCGAGCGCGATCTTGTGGCTACGGCACTGGAACGTATTAGAGACAAAGGGGCATCGCATGAATACGACTGTGTTGCGGGAGTCAGTGGCGGGCGCGACAGCTCGTACATGCTCTATGAGCTGGTAACGCAACATCACCTTCGAGTGCTGGCTGCGTACTATCGGACTCCATTCACGTGCGCAGTGACGGATGCCAATGTGAAGAGGATGACCCGCCTGCTCAACGTCGACTTGGTTCCGATGCAGATATCGCAGGCGCGGCACGCCAAAGTGGCGCGGCGATTCATCGTGGCCTGGAAGGGCTCACACATACCCGAATTTGCCAATCTTGTGTGTGCTCCGTGCAAGCTCGTGAACCGCGAGCTCTTTCGCATTGCTCGCCAGAACCACGTGCCAAGTGCTATGTATGGAGGAAGTCAGTACGAGGATTTCCAGTTCGGAGCCGTCCAGATCCTCGGCCGCAAGGACGAGGACTCAGTCGCAACGCAGTTCCTCAAACTGCTGAAGGTATTACGCAAGGGGGCAAAGCTGGTCCTGCGGCACCCAGGGATCATATTGCAGGTTCCGCTAGCCTTTCGGGCGTCGGTCCTGTACCTCGCTCCGCACTCCCTCTACCTGAGAATGCGTTATAGCAGTATCGACCGCTACAACTACTTTCGGCTGAAGCCGTGGGATGAAGCAGCATGCAATCGGTCACTCGCCGAGCTCGGATGGGAACTGCCGCCGGGCTGCAATTCGACTTGGAAGGCTGATTGTGATATGGCGGAAGCCAAGAACATCATGTTCAGACGAACGAAAGGCCTTTCCTGTGTGGACGCCCTGTTCAGCAACATGATCCGCGCCGGTGCGATCGCCAGGCCCGAGGCAATGGAGAGGATTGCCCAGGAAGGCCGAGTGTCAAGCGAGAGGCTTGCCAGACTGACTGACGCCTTGGTCCTGCCTCGCTCGTTTTTTGACGACGACATCCGAAGCGGCCTTTGACAGCGGCACCGCTATGCATAGCCAATCCGAACCGATACTGCTGGAGGCTGATGCTGACCCGTCTTTGCCAGCCAGGAAAGGCCGGCTGAAAGTGCTCGTATCTGCCTACGCTTGCAACCCATTCCGCGGTTCGGAGGAAGGGGTGGGCTGGGGATGGGTTGAGGCCATTGCCAGGCACCACGACCTGTGGGTCCTCACGGCAGCGTATCATCGGGATGATATCGAGCGTGCGTGTGAGTCGGGCCTGCCGCATCTCGAGCGGGTGCGGTTTGTCTACGTGAAGCATAAGCGGTGGCACTACGCGCCAACCGCGACGTGGCGGCTCATTGAGGGCTCGTGGCTTAAGCCAGTGATGAACGAGGCCTACCGTTACTGGCTGCGGGACGCGTGCAAGCTCGGCAGTTCCCTTCACCGAGATGTACGATTCGACCTCGTCCATCAGCTAACATACATCGGCTATCGCTTCCCCGGACACTTGTGGAAACTGGACGTGCCCTTCGTGTGGGGCCCCACTGCGGGAATGGCCGACACTCCATGGCGCCTACTCCCGATCATGGGTATCGGAGGAGCCATTTACTATGCTGGACGCAATTTTATCAATGCGTGGCACAGAAGATTCCTCCGCGGCCCGAGGCTGGCTTTTCGCAAGGCAGCGGGCCATGTCATCTCGCCTACGCAAGAGGCCCACGACGACATTCGGCGCCTCTACGGCGTTGAAAGCGAGGTTATCTGCGAGATTGGGCCCCCGGCGGAGCGCGCCACCGCCCATTCGGTTCGGCAGCCTGGCGAGACTCTTCGGTTGAGCTGGAGCGGCCAGCATCTTCCTGGCAAGGCATTGCCACTGCTCCTGAAGGCACTGGCGAAGCTACCGACTGACTTTGACTGGCGGCTTGACATTCTGGGAGAAGGGCCGTGTTCGGCCAGGTGGCGTCGTCTGGCCGGGGCGTTGGGGCTGTCCGAGAAATGTCAGTGGCACGGGTTGGTTCCCAGGAAGGAAGCTGTGGCCTTGGTGCATGACTCTCACGTCTTCGTGATTACGAGCCTCAAGGACCTGACATCTTCCGTCCTATTGGAAGCGCTGTCACAAGGAGTGCCTGTCATCTGCCTGAATCACTGTGGTTTCCGGGATGTCGTGACCGATAATTGTGGCATCAAGGTCCTGGTGACAGACCGTCGAGGCATAGAGTCTGGCCTCGCGGCCGCAATAGCGGCCCTGGATCGGGACGAACCGTTCCGCAGAAGACTGGCCCAGGGAGCCCTCGCGAGAGTCCGCGATTTCTCGTGGGAAGAGAAGGCAGAGAGAGTATCGAGGATCTACTGGAGCGCCGTGCGGATGATGCCCGGCGCTGGTGCTCCCAACGCGGGATAGTCTGTTCGTAACGGCACCGCTGCTGCCGACAGGCTATTGTTCCTGAATAGGTGGTGCGTAGTATGTCTCTGAAGAGCCTTCTTGCCAGGCCATTTCGGTCCAGCGGCGCGACAAATCGCGCGGTTGTGCTCGGGTTCCTGCGGCCCTTGACGGGCCGCATTCTTGAGCTGGGGCCCGCGGCGGTTCCGTTTCTGGATCATCTGCCGGGTATTGCCGCGGACGACAAGTGGGTGATCGAGTTTCCGGAGGCGATGGCCTACTGTCGGGCGAAGGGATATCGCTGTCTTGAGCAGGATTTGGGCCGGGAGCGATGGAATCTCGATGACGGCTCGGTGGATGTTGTCGTGAGCTCGCAGGTTCTGGAGCACATTCCGGACACGGATCATATTATGCTTGAGACGCGGCGCGTGCTCAAGCCTGGAGGTCATGTGCTCGTGTCCGTCCCCAATCAGACCGCCCTGGCGTATGTAGTCATGATGCTGTTGACGATTAACCCGCCGATGAACATGGTGTCAGATTACTATCATGGCCTTGGCAATCCCTTCTCTTCGCGCAGATTACTGCGCTCTGCCCCCCCGGCGGTGAAGGCTCACGGACACCTGCGTCTATTCGGTATGCGAGCGATGCTGGACCTGATGAAGGTATATGGGTTTGAAATCATTAGGAAGCACGGGGTGACCTGGGGTTTGCCACTCGTAGGACGCGCGCTTGCCCGCGTGTGGCCATACTACGGGCTCTTCACGGTGGTATTGGCGCGCAAGCAGTGAGGCGGGCGAGCACAACGCGCGGGCTGGTGGTTACGCAGCCTAGGTTATCGTTCAGATCGCGGGAGGTCTGGCGCGAATGGCTGCAATTGGGCTGGCCAGGCATCCTGTTGCTGGGGCTCTGGGCCAACTACAATTCAGGGCCGTGGCATCTTACACGACCCCCAAGCTCGCCGCTGGCGGTGTTTCACGCCGCAAGAGCTGCCCTGGCGCTCATTGTGCCGCTACTCGCTGCTTGTGTCTACGGCAGGCGCGCCGGCGTCCTGCGCCAGTGGACTCCGGCACACCTATGGATGCTCTACGCGGCGATGGCGCTCTTGGGTGGCATGCTGTCAGGCCATCGGCAATTCTCCGTGGTCTATTGGGCAAGCGCCTATGCGGGGGCGTTTCTCGCATCCTCTGCCTGCATTCACGAGGGCAACGAGATCGTGGATGCTGCCTCCATAAACCGCGTAACCTGGTTTGTCGTGACAGTGGTAATCGTCGCCCTGGTCATTGTGGCAAGGGACGTCCTGGTGGTAGGGGAGGGGCTGGCAGCCTCAGGGTACACGGTTCTGCGTCGAATGCCTCAGGTGGGTGGCATGGTAATGTCTCGGTCAACGGGGTTAGCTCGTTTTGCCGCTGTTCCCGGCCTTGTCGCCCTAGGGATGGCGCTCCACCGCAAGGGCGTGTGGCGAATGGTTGGACTGGCCGCGTATCTAGTTGTGGCGGTGTTCCTCTATATCATGCAGTCCCGCGGAGCGACGGCAGGTTTCATCGGTGGCACGTTCTTCATGTTGATCTGCTCCGGGCGCGGGGGACGGGCAGTGATGGTGTTGCTGATCATCGGGCTGGCCGGGGCGGTGGCGCTCAACGCGATTCCGCCGGAGATCATCGACCACCTGTCGCGGGGGCAATCGCTTGACCAGCTCCAGACGACCGGTCGAACCCTGGCCTGGAGCGACGCCTGGGTTGTGATGTCCGATAACCCGGTGATCGGTTACGGATTCGAGGCCGATCGATGGCTCATCAGGGATCATGTGCACAACACGTACATGTACGCCCTCGTGGCGGGAGGACTGCCCGGGCTGGGGCTGTTCGTGGCTGGCCTGGTCTGGGCGTGGGTGCTCTTCGTCAGGTCACTCAGGCACCCGGCCCTTGCAGCGTCCGGGCAGAAGATGACGCTAGTCCAGGTCGGCGGCGTCCTGGCGTTCTTCACACTCCGGAGCATTCCGGAGGTCTGCGGCAGCAACTACGCCGTGGATTACCTGGTGATGCTGCCGGCCATCCTGTACGTCCACGTGCTGTGGCGCCACTTGAACGCGGCACGGGCGGGATTGCCGCGTCCCCTCTGAGACCGCCGCACCCCCTTGCATCGGCCCCGAAACGCCGATGGGTCTCTGAGCCGCGTGGAGGTCACCTCCGTGCGATGGTGTTGGCTTGCTGGTGGCCCTCCAGCAGGCAGAGCGTGCCGCACTCCATGAACCGTCTGTGAAAGCAGGGCAGATGTCGGAACGATGCAGGCGCGGCGCTCCATGGCGCCTCTGCGTCAGGCTGCTGATCGCGGCTGCCGGCGCTGCGGGCCTTCTGTGGATCAGCCATGACGATCGTTTCAGCTCGGCATACCTGTGGCGACTCATGGGGGACAAGCTCCCTCACGTCATTGCATACGCCGTGCTTACATGCCTTGTGCTGCTACTGAGGGTGAAGGGACCGCTGGCGATAGGACTGCTTGTCGCCGTCGCGTCCTTGGATGAGTTGACTCAGCCATGGTTCGGCAGGTCATGCAGCCTGGGCGATTGGCTGACCGACCTGACGGGCATACTCGGCGTGCTTGCGGTCTACAAGTGCGTACGATTCGTCATGTGCAGGCGACCATCAACAGAGGGGGTTGACGTCAACTAGGTGTTCCTCCGGGGAAATCGAAAAGCAGTCCTCCCGGTCAGCCGCATTGGAGACCGGAACGACACCCATCTCGATTCCAGAGCACATTGGATGAAAGGGGTATGACATGGACAATGGCATAATCGTCGTCGCTGGCGGAGGCGGCTTCATTGGTGGGCATCTCGTGGCAAGCCTGCGGGAGCGCGGGTTCACGCGCATCCGTTCGGTGGACATCAAGCCCTTTGAGGAGTGGTTTCAGGTTTTCGATGACGTCGAGAACCTCCAACTGGACTTGCGCGACAAGGCCAACTGCTACACGGCCTGCCAGGGAGCGGTCGAGGTGTACAACCTCGCCGCCGACATGGGGGGGATGGGATTCATCGAGAGCAACAAGGCGCTGTGCATGCTGTCGGTCCTCATCAGCACGCACATGCTGATGGCCGCACGCGACTGCGGCGTTGATCGCCTGTTCTACTCCTCTTCGGCCTGCGTCTACAACGCCGACAAGCAGAAGTCGGAGGATGTCGTGCCCCTGCGGGAAGAGGACGCCTATCCGGCCATGCCGGAGGACGGCTACGGCTGGGAGAAGCTCTTTACCGAACGCATGTGCCGCCATTTCCGGGAGGACTTCGGTCTGACCACGCGAGTTGCTCGATTTCACAACGTCTACGGGCCGCACGGCACGTGGGAAGGCGGCAGGGAAAAGGCCCCTGCGGCAATCTGCCGGAAAGTAATAGCCGCCAAGCTGAACGGCGTCAACGAAATCGAGATATGGGGCGACGGCACTCGGACTCGCAGCTTCACGTCGATTGCCGACTGCCTCAAGGGCATAGATCTCATCATGCATAGTGAGGTCGAGGAGCCGATCAACCTTGGTTCCGATGAACTTGTCACGATCAACGGTCTTGTTGACATCGTCGAGGCCATCGCCGCAGTCAAGCTGAAGAGGACACACAATCTCGACGCCCCCAAAGGCGTCAATGGCCGCAATAGCGACAACACCAAGATCAAGCGCTACCTCGGCTGGGCTCCGACCACGCGTCTTCACGATGGCATGCAAGAGACGTATGCGTGGATCTACGACCAGTACGTGGCCAAGTACGGCAAGCAGTAGCATGCAATGCAGGATCGGGAAGGGGTTCGCTTGAGCATACATTCAGGGCGGGGCGCGAATACTGTGAGTGGAACAGCTGACGCTATCGATGCGGCGAAAGGAACTATGAGGTCACGCGTGTCGGTGGCCGTATTGGCGGTGTTGGCCATCGGCTCAGCGGCCGCTTTCTATGAAGCCTTCGGTTCCATGTGGAAGTACCACTGGTTTCCCTCGTGGAGGTCGGCCGACCTTGGCATCTATGATCGGTTTTTCGAAGGCGACAGTTACTACACTCACGCGCCGTTGGTGCCCGTTGTGAGTATCTGCATCGGGTGGCTGATTCTGCGCAGGAGGCGAATCAACTTTCGACCCGCTCCTGTCCTGGGGGCATGCGTGCTGACGTTGAGCCTCGCCGTCCATGTGCTGTCCTCCGCTGTGGGCGTGGATTTCCCGAAGGGCTTTGCATTCGTCGGAGTGGTTGCCGGGCTTGTGCTGATGCTGTGGGGGACCAATGCCCTTAAGAGGCTCTGGTTTCCGGTCGCCTTCTTGGTTCTGATGGTGCCGCTCCCGCCAATGGTGATATCCGACGTCCTGTTAAGGCTGAAAATGCTCGCCGCGGACTGGGGGGCGACGATTGCCGGCTTTCTCGGCATTCCGGTGGAGCGAGCCGGCAGCACAATGCTATTGAGCGAGGGGCGCAGCATGGTCGTCGGCAATGTCTGCTCCGGACTGAGAACGCTGATCAGTCTGGTGGGCTTCGGTGCGATCTACGTGTATGGCTGCCGTCTGCGCGGTCGGTGGCGGCTTGCGCTGGCCATCATGCTGATTCCCGTTGCGGTCGTGAGCAACGGTTTCCGCGTTGTCAGTCTGATCGTGGTGGCGCATGTGTGGGGAGTACCGGTGGCGACGGGGTGGTATCACGATCTTTCCGGGCCGCTGTTGTTCCTGCTCGCCTTTCTCTTCATGCTGTTCCTGGAGGAGGCCATTGTGCGACTCAGGCGGGCAAGGGGGAAGCTGCCGGCCGAGGTGGGAATA
>CBFDDG010000129.1:0-10715 GCA_965603505.1 uncultured Phycisphaerae bacterium
GCTTCTCGCGCGGCATCGAGATGGGGCACGTCTTCAAGCTCGGGACGAAGTACAGCGAGGCGCTCGGCGCGACCTTCCTCGACGAGCACGGCCAAGAGAAGCCCTGCCTCATGGGCTGTTACGGCATTGGCATCAGCCGCATCATGGCTTCCGCCATCGAATTGTACAACGACGAGAACGGCATCATCTGGCCGATTTCGATCGCCCCGGTGGAAGTGATCGTCACCTCCGTGAACCAGGACGATCCGGACGTGGTCAGGGTCTCGGAGGAGATCTACCGCAAGCTTCTCGATGCGGGCGTCGAGGTGTTGCTGGACGACCGGGACCTGCGCGGCGGCATCAAGTTCAAGGACGCCGACCTGATCGGCATCCCGGTACGGGTCACGGTCGGCAAGAGATCCGTCGTGGAAGGCAACGTCGAAGTCAAGCTCCGATCCGAGGCACAGAGCGAAAAGGTCGCGATCGACAAAGGGGTGGAGAAGGTTATGGAGATGATCCGCTCACTCAAGGAAAGGGTGAGTGTATAGGGACCATTGGCAAGCATGCGCTTGCCGCTCCCACCCGGCAGTTGTATGCTTGTGGCGCGCATGAAACGACGGAGCAGGCGTAGGGTGTGCCGTGCACACCATCACCTTGTCCGGTCGGTGGAAACGGTGTGCGTAGCACACCCTACAAAGGAGAAGATCGATGAATAGCAGTAAGCTGACACGTAGAAACCTGATCCGCAACGCCTCGCTACTTGCGGCCGGGACCATTGCCACGCAACTTACGGGCAGGGCCGGGGCTATCGAGATGGACAAGATCGAACGCGTCGCGACGAAGGGCCGGATTAACCAGTCTGTGAGCCAGTGGTGCTACGGAAAATGGTCGCTGGATGAGCTTTGTCAGGTGTCGAAGAAGCTGGGCCTCAAGGCGATTGACCTGCTCGGCCCCGGCCAGTTCGCCACGGTCAAGAAGTACGGACTGGTCGTATCGATGGTCAACAGCCACTCGTTGACCAACGGTCTGGCCGACAAGAAGTACCACGACGAGTGTCTCGCCAGGCTGCGTGAGGCCATCGACGCGACGTCGGAGGCCGGCTTTCCGAACGTGATCTCTTTCTCCGGGAACCGCCGCGGGATTCCGGACGACGTCGGGATCGAGAACGCGGTCGAGGCCCTGAAGAAGATCGTCGGCCACGCGGAGAAGAAGAACGTGACGATCGTCCTGGAGTACCTCAACAGCAAGGTCAACCACAAGGATTACATGTTCGACCGGACCGCCTGGGGCGTCGAGGTCTGCAAGCAGGTGGGTTCGGATCGTGTGAAGATCCTCTACGACATCTACCACGCCCAGATCATGGAGGGCGACATCATCCGCACGATCCGGGACAACAAGGATTACATCAGTCACTACCATACGGGCGGCAATCCGGGCCGCAATGAGATCGACGACACGCAGGAGCTGTACTATCCGGCCATCATGAAGGCCATCGCCGAGACGGGCTTCAAGGGCTACGTCGCCCACGAGTTCGTCCCGAAGCGTGACCCGCTGGAGTCCCTGACGTACGCCGCTCGCATTTGCGATGTCTAAGCCGTCCGGATTGCACCGTCGCACGTGATGTGGGAGCTCAAGGAGCCCAGACCGGTTAAGCTGATCGTCGGGATCCTGGCCTCGGATGAACGATGCCTGACCGCCGTAGCAGAGAGCGTGTCTGCTGCGCTCGGTGCGTTCGACCTTATCAGCGACGTCTGGCCGTTCGAGCAGACCGGCTACTATGCCGACCAGATCGGCCCGCGCATCCTCCGGCAGTTTATCAGCGTGGAGCGGCTCATCGATCCCGGCGAGTTGGCCGAAATCAAGCACCGGACGAATGCGGTCGAGCAGCAGTTGGCGGCGACCCTCTGCATGCCGTTTCCCCGCCCGGTGAACCTGGACCCGGGCGTCATCGAGCCGTCCAAACTCATCCTGGCCACGACCAAAAACTACGCGCACCGCGTATACATAGGTATGAGAATGTACGCCGAGGTCACGTTAATCTTTGACAAGGGCAACTGGCGTGCCCTACCATACACGTACCCGGACTACCGCCGGCGGGAGTACCACGGCTTCTTCAGCAAAGTCAGAGACAGGCTCGTGCAGCAGTTGAGGTCGATGGCTCACGGCGCGTAACGTCGCCGCGCGGCGTCCAAGGAACAAGTTCAGGAGAAGAATGCTCGCCCTCTTGGCCGTAGTTTTGTTTGTCGGCTCCTTCGCGTTTTCGGCGTTTCTGACCGCCCTCGCAAGGAGAGTGGCCCCACGATTCGGGCTGGTCTCGCATCCCAAGGCGGATCGCTACCATCGTTCCGTCATCCCGCTCGGCGGCGGCATGGCCATTTTCGGCACCCTGGCGGCGTCTCTCGTGACCGCCGCATTGATGATGCGATTCCTCGTCGCGCCCGGCTACTTGGGCGGACTGGCGGAACGGGTGAACCTCGACCCGGCCGATTTTCTACGCAGGGCCGACGAACTTTTCGTGATCCTGCTCTGCGCGACGGCTTTGTTTCTCGTCGGTCTCCGGGACGACAGGCGCGCCCTGGGCCCATTTGTCAAACTGGTCCTTCAGTTTGCCATAGCGGGCGTGGCGGCTTACCTTGCCGACGTTCGCATCGAGTTGTTCATTGAGAACAAAGTCGTTGCCGCCGCGCTGTCGGCGTTCTGGATCGTTCTGATCGTGAACGCGTTCAATTTCCTCGACAACATGGATGGCGCCTCGGCCGGCATCGCCGCCATCGCTGGCTCCATTCTGTTGACCGCCGCTGCCTTCAACGGGCAGATCCTTGTCGGTGGCCTGGCGATCGTCTTCATCGGGACGCTTTTTGGTTTCCTGGTGTTCAATTTCCCGCCGGCCTCGATCTTCATGGGGGATGCGGGCTCCCTGGTCGTCGGCTTCTTCGTCGCCCTGCTGACGCTGCGCACCACGTACTATCAGCAGGCGCAGAGTGGCCCCTGGTACCCCGTTTTGCTGCCGCTGATTGCGATGGCCGTGCCCCTGTATGATTTCATCAGCGTGACCCTGTTGCGTATCCGCCAGGGCAAGAGCCCGTTCGTCGGCGATACGCAGCACTTTTCCCATCGGCTGAAGCGGCACGGACTGACCGACGCCCAGACCGCGTTGACCCTCTATCTCGCCACGTTGTGCACCGGTCTCGGGGCGACCTTTCTTTACCAGGTGAACCTCGTTGGCGCGGTCCTCATCGTCGCCCAGACCCTCCTGATCCTCGCCATCATCGGTATCTTCGAGAGCACGGTCGGAAATGGCAAGAAAAGCAGCTAAAGGCAAGCCCGCCGGGGACAGACCCCTGAGGATCCTCGAGATCGTGCTGCTGGGATTGTGCCTGTGCATCCTTGCGCTTCGCGTCACGTACACGGAGGCCCCGACCGCCCAGATGCTCGTGATGCCGGGCACTTTGGCCGACACGGTTTACAGCCTGACACTCTCGGGCCTGCTGGTCTTCGCCTTCGTACTGTGGCTTCTCTGGCGCATCTTTGGCAGCGGTCTGGTGTATCGAGTCACGGGGATAGAGATCGGGCTCGTGCTGTTTGCCATCGCGGGTGTGGCCTCCGCCTTCGGCGCCTCCGATGCGCGGTCGGCGATTACTCATATCATGATGATGCTGGGGCCCATATTCGCGGCACTCCTGCTGGCCCAGGTCCTGAACACGCCCGGGAGAATACGCTTGGTGCTGGCCGTCATGGCCGCCCTGGGCGTGGTCTCCGCATATCAGTGCGCCGAGCAGCGCTTCGTGAGCAACGCGATCATGATCGAGCAGTACGAGAAGTCGCCCGAGGTGCTGCTCGAGCCGCTTGGTATCCAGGCCGACACGTTCCAACAATTCCTTTTCGAGCACCGGCTGTACTCGCGCGGCATTCGAGGTTTCTTCACGACGAGCAACTCCGCGGCGTCGTTTGCGATCTTAGCGTCGTTTGCCGCCATCGCCCTGCTCATCCGGCGATTCCACGATTGCAAAGCCGGGGAGCAGAAGCCGCACGACAGTCTCTTCGTCCTGTTAGGCGCCGTGCTCGTCGTAGCCGGGTTGTTTCTGACGAAAAGCAAAGGTGGGATTCTGGCGTTCCTTGCCGGTCTCGCGGTATTTGGATTGCACGTGGCCCTCCGTCGGCGCTTCGGTACGAGCAAGCGCATTTTAGCTGCCGTGCTCTTGGCGGCCGTGCTGCTTGCCGCCGGGGCAGGATATGCGACCGTTCAGTACGGCCTGAAGCATGACCGGCTTCCCGGCGGAAACTCCATGCTGGTTCGCTGGCAGTACTGGGTTGCATCCGCGCAGATGTACGGCGATCACCCCGTCGCCGGGGTCGGGCCGGGCAACTTCTCCCATTACTATCCGCACTACAAGCCGGCAGCGGCCCTCGAATCGGTGGCGGACCCCCACAACTTCCTTCTGAGCCTGCTGACCCAGTACGGTCCGCTGGGTCTGATCGGTTTCCTGGCAATGGCCTGCGTTCCTCTCTGGCGGTCCCTCACGTACCGGATCTGTCCTTCGGACGCACCGGAGATGCGCGCCGAGCCTCCGTTCCGGACCCTGGCCCTCGGTGCGCTGGCTGTCATCAGCCTGTGTCTGTTATTCATCCGGCCGCTGCTCATCCCCCCAATGGCGGCCGACGGTCTCGATGTCTTACTCTATCAGATCATGACCCTGTACGTCACTCCGGCGGCCGCGTTCCTCATAGGCTTCCTTCTCCTGGCGGCGCCTCTCGGGGACGGGGGAGGCCGGCATTCCGGGTTCGCCCCCACCGCCCTGCTTGCCGCACTCGGCAGTTCCATCCTGGCGGTCCTGCTGCACAACTTGATCGACTTCGCCCTCTTTGAGCCCGGGGTGTGGATGGCGTTCTGGACGTTGATGGCCTGCCTCATCGCGACGAGACTCCGGCCGCCGAGCGGCGATTCCATCTCGATACGAAGTGCGCCCGTGCTGAAGCTGATAGCGCTTGTAGTCGCCGTCGTGCTGTTCGGGGCGTACTGTCACTATGTGTGGTGGCCCGTCAGTGTCACCACGGCGAACATTCAACGGGCGCAACAGGCCATCTCCGCCGGCCGTTTCGACCGGGCCCACCATTATCTTGAAGCGGCCGCTGAAGCCGATCCGCTTTCTCCGGTCGCCGCCGGCCTCAACGGCCGGCTGTACATGCAGCAGTACGAACAGGCACCGCGAAAGCAGCCCGCCTTGCTTGAAGACGCTGCCAGGTCCTACGGAGTGGCGATCGAGAGAAACCCGGCAGACTACAAGAACTACGAGAACCTGGCGATGGCCTACAGCCGACTGGGACAGCGCCAGAAAACGTACGATTGGTATCTTCGAGCCACCGACCGGTACCCGGGCTGCGAGCGGCTCTGGTTCGAGCTGGCGGGAGCGGCCGAGGAACTCGGCAGGACCGATGCCGCCCTGGCCGATTACCGCAAGGCCGTCGAGATCGAGGAGAGTTATCGACGTCAGTTTCGGCAAATGTATCCCGAGCGAGAGACAGTGATTAGCCGGCTCGACGAAGAGGACTACCGGTTCGCGCGCGAGCGAATTGAGGAGCTTTCGAAGTAATCCAGATTCTCCGGCGACCCTTACGACACCTGCGCGATGGTCTCCTCGGGGATGTCGAAGTTGGCGTAGGCGTTCTGGACATCGTCGTGGTCTTCGATGGCTTCCATGAGCCCGATGACCTTGCGGGCCGTGTTCGCGTCCTCAATCGGCACCATGGTCTGTGGCACCATGGAGATTTCGGCAACCTCGGTGGCAATTTCCTTCTCCTCCAGCGCTTTCTTGAGTTGCTCATAGGCGCTCGGGTCGCACGTAATCTCGTAGATCTCGCCCGTGTTCTCCATGTCGTCGGCCCCCGCCCCCAGCGCCAGCTCCATCAACTCGTCCTCGCCGATGCTGGCTGTGCGTACCGTGATCAGGCCCTTCTTGTTGAACATCCAGCTCACGCATCCGGGCGTCCCGATCGAGCCGCCGTGCTTCTCGAAGATCCGTTTGATTTCCGGCCCGGTGCGGTTGCGGTTATCCGTGAGGGTCTCCGCAATGACGGCGACGCCGCTGGGGCCGTACCCTTCGTATTGGACGGACTCGAAACTCACGCCTTCAACGCCGCCCGTTCCCCGCTTGACCGCTTTCTCGATCGTATCCTTCGGCATGTTCGCCGCCTTGGCCTTGTCGATCGCATAGCGCAGCGCGAGATTCGCCGCCGGATCGCCCCCCCCGTTCTTCGCCGCGACAATAATCACCTTGGCAAGTTTGCTCCAGAGCTTGCCCCGCTTCGCATCGACAACCGCCTTCTTATGCTTGATGCCCGCCCAGTGTGAGTGACCTGACATCCGATCTCCTTTGCTACCTGTTGAACGGTCAATCCCCAACGAGAAACCACTGCGAATGGACCATTATAACGTGTTCTGAACCAGTCCATAGCGAAATCTTGAGAAAACGCGCGTTCGCCACACACGCACGTCGGCCGCCGGCACTCACGCGTTTCTCCTTGCCGCGGCGTTCCGCAGAGGCTAAGATTGCCTCTGCTTGATGGATCGTACCCCGGAATTGCTGGAGAATCGCACATGAACGCAGGATCTCGACCTTGTGACTGTATTCCTACCGCTCTATGGCTCATCATGTTCGCGACGATGGCGCCTCTGGCCGGCTGTGCATCGTCTGAAAACATGCCTGCCAACGAATGGGAGCCTCTGTTCAACGGTCGTGATCTGGCCGGCTGGACGGTCAAGTGCAAACCCGCCGACCGCGCCACGGATTTCTGGAAGGTTGAGGATGGGACGATCGTCGCTGATTCGATGGACCACAAGGGGCACGACTACGTCTGGCTTGTGACCGACCGCGAATACTCGGACTTTCTCCTTCGGCTCCGCTTCCAGGCGTTCCGCGAAAGCCCTGGCAACAGCGGCATCCAGATTCGCAGCCGATACGATGATGAGGCCGGCTGGCTCGACGGGCCTCAGATCGACATTCATCCGCGCGGGCCGTGGCGCACCGGCATGATCTGGGACGAGACCCGCGACTCAGGCCGCTGGCTCTACCCCGCCGTGCCCAAGGGGCAGTGGGTGAACCCCTCCATGGCCAATCCCGACCTTCTGTTCTACTATGCGGATGACGAGCCTGCCTGGAATACTCTGGAGATTACGGCCGTCGGCACCACGATCACGGCCGTACTGAATGGAATCACCGTCACACGCTACGACGGGGCGGGCACGCTGGACGACGATACCCACCGGACGCATGATGTCGGCCTCAGGGGCCATATTGTCCTGCAGATCCACAGGGGCGACCAACTCAGGATCCGTTTCAGGGATATCGCCCTTCAGGAACTGTCGCAATAACGAGCCCGCGCCGGCGACGTCACCTCCATCATGGCACGGCAACAGGAACCGACTTATCCTACTGTAATGGTATGGATTGCGATTTGATCTCATGTCGCTTTGCCATCCTGAACGAATCGAAGGATTGGGGCTGCGAGTGGAGAAGACCTCGCGTTCGGCGGCTGGATCCCTCGCCTCTGGCTCAGGACGGTCGATTGCGACCGGCCCAGGGTTCTTCATGGCCCCTACCGGTCTGATAAAGTGATTTTGCCCGGTGCACCGCGCTGCCGCCGAATGGCACGGGGCCTGAATTGCGTCGATTTTGCCGTTTTTTTCTTGACGGCGGTTTAGCGGTCTTCTAACATGGTCGAGTACATTGGCAACTGTGGACGAACACAGTTGTATGCCGTGCCGTATCTCGTGGCGCTGCTTGGGTTTAGCGTATCCGCGGGGCGGCGAGCAGAGATGGGCGTTTGAAGCCTGTCTTGGGCGGAAGCAAAGTTGCAGAGACACTTTGAGGTGGCCGCGTCCGAATGGGTCGATAACCTGTATTCATTCTTCCGGCGACCATAAAAGTGGATTTATCGTGAAACGAGATCGAATCGTAATGGACAATCGCTTTCCTGCGCCGGAGGGATGTAGTTGAGCATAGAGTCAGTCAAGCTTCGGCGATTACTGGATTTGCCGTCCGCTGCCAAGCAGCGCGTGCGGGGAAGGTTAGCTTTGCTATACTGATTCTGTGTTCGTGCGGGGAGATTGTCGCGTTTCACGAGCCCTTCTTTGGAGCTTTCCTGCCGGTCCACATGTGGTTCGTCCCAGTCGATAGTTCTTCTTAACGCTGTGGTGTGGAAAGGTAGGAACATGGACGCCGTATTGATGCAGATCCCCTTTCAGGCCGGCATCGGTACCCTTGTCGGCGTTGTTCTCGGCGTCTGCCTCTTCGCCATCGTCCACCAGATGATCGCTCGGACACGGACGCGAACCATCGCGGAGGACCTTCAAAGGCAGATCGACGGAGCTAAGAAAGAAGCAGAGAATATCATCAAGTCGGCCCAGCTCGAGGCGGCGGCTGAGGCCATCAGGAAGAAGGAGGAATTCACCGCCGAGGCAAACCAGACCCGCGCGGAACTGCGCGAAAATGAAGTGAGACTCTCAAAGCGTGAGGACGTGCTGGAACGTCAGACCAACCTGCTGCAGAACCAGGAAAAGAATGTGAAACAGCAGGAACAGGAGCTCGACCGGCGGCTTCGCAACTGTGAACTGAAGGACAAACAACTGTCGGTCCTCATCGCTCAGCAGAAGAACCAGTTGCTCAAGATCACGGGCATGCAGGTCGAGGACGCGCGGCAGTTGCTCCTCAAGCGGCTGGAAGACGAGTGCGAGCATGACATGTCCGCCCTGATCCAGCGGAAGGTGGAGGAGGCCGAGGAGACGGCCGACGAGAAGAGCCGCGAGGTCATCAGCGCGGCCATTCAGCGCTATGCGGCCGAGCAGACCTGCGAAGTGACCGTCTCGACCGTGGAGATCCCGAACGACGATATGAAGGGCCGGATCATTGGCCGTGAGGGACGGAATATCCGGGCCTTCGAGAAGGCCACCGGCGTGGACGTCATCGTGGACGACACCCCCGGGATGGTCGTTGTCAGCGGGTTCAGTCCCGTCCGTCGCGAGGTCGCCCGCCAGTCGATGGAGCGGCTGATCCAGGACGGCCGAATTCACCCCTCCCGAATCGAGGAGCTGGTCGCCCAGACCCGGAACGACGTCAATCACAAGGTTCTTCAGCTTGGCAAGGACGCCGCCGTCGAAACGAACGTCCGCGGCCTGAATAACAAGTTGCTCAGCCTTCTCGGCGCGCTCACCTTCCGAACGAGCTACGGCCAGAACGTCCTGCGGCACAGCGTCGAGGTGGCCTTCCTGGGCCAGGTGATGGCGGACGAGCTGGGCCTCGACGGCTCGATCGCCCGTCGGGCCGGCCTGCTGCACGATATCGGCAAGGCCATGGACCACGACGTGGAGGGAAGCCACCCCGATATTGGCGCGAGTTACCTCAAGCGGTTCAATGAGTCCCCGATCATACTCAATGCGGTCGCCGGCCATCACGGGGACGTCCCCCCGGACAATCCGTATACACCGCTGGTTGCTGCTGCCGATGCGATCAGCGCCTCCCGGCCCGGGGCCCGCAGGGAAACCCTCGAACGCTATATCAAGCGACTGGAGAAGCTCGAGGAGATCGCCACGAGCTTCACGGGCGTGGAAACCGCCTATGCGATTCAAGCCGGACGCGAAATCCGCGTGATTGTCGATGCCAACCAGATCGATGATGAGTGCGCCATGAAGGTCGCTCGCGACATCGCCAACAATGTGGAGCAGGAGATGACCTATCCCGGCGAAATCCAGGTCACCCTGCTGCGCGAGGTCCGCTGCATCGAGTACGCTAAATAGACCAGGGATTGTGAAGGATGAAGCGGCAAACGTGAAGCGGCGTCGATCCGCTGACGAGGCCGCTTCACGAGGCTTGTTCATGAAATTGAACGTATTGTGTGTCGGTGACATCGTCGGCCGTCCCGGCCGGCGCATCCTTGCGGATAAGCTCAAGGGGTTCATTGAGGAACGCTCCATCGACTGCGTGATCGCCAACGCCGAGAACGCGGCGGGCGGCTCCGGCCTGACTCCGCAGATCTATGACAAGCTGCTCCGCTACGGCGTGAACATCGTCACGCTCGGCGACCACGCCTTTCGCAAGCGGGACATCATCGAGACTCTGGACCGGGCCGACAACATCGCCCGGCCGGCCAATTTCTCCGAGCACGCCGCCGGCAAAGGGATCGCCCTGTACAAGACCAGCAAGGGGCCGACCGTCGGCGTGGTTGCGCTCATCGGCCGCCTCTTCATGAAGCCGGCGGATTGCCCCTATGCCGCCGCCGATAAGTGGATCCCCCGACTGCAACAGCAAGCCGAGATCATCGTCGTCGATTTCCACGCGGAGGCCACGAGTGAAAAGGTGGCGATGGGCTACCACCTCGATGGCCGGGTAGGCTGCTGCTTTGGCACCCATACGCACGTCGCCACGGGCGATGAGAGGATCCTGCCGAAAGGCACCGCGTACATCACCGACCTCGGTATGACCGGCGCCCACGATTCCGTCCTCGGCCGCAAGACGCAGAGCGTCCTGAAGTCCTTCCGGACCCAGATGCCCATCCCCTTCGAGATCGCCACGGGCGACGTCAAGATCAACGGGGTTCTGGTCACCGTGGACAGCCACACCGGCAAGGCCGAGCGGATCGAACGCGTCCGCCTCGACGCCGAGACCGAAGACGTCACCCGTTACGACAGCGACGACGGCCGCCCCGAATACTACAACGCCTTCTGACCCCGCGGCCCCCGCCCC
>CBFDDG010000130.1:0-10683 GCA_965603505.1 uncultured Phycisphaerae bacterium
TTGAGCACGCCCAGCGGCAGGCGCAGGCGGAAAAGGCCGTCTCGGCGGTTACGGACCGGATCGATCAGGCATTCGTCGATCAAGTGATTCAGGTGTACGACGAGGCCATCCGGACCAGACCGCACGACTGGCAACTACGGTACAATCTGGGTGCCTTCCTGCACCAGCTTGGCCGCTCCCAGGAAGCCGCGACACAGTTCGATCACGTCGTGCGGACGTTTCCTCATGTGGCCCCATTCCGCGTCCTGTTCGGATACGCCCTGGGGAACGCCGGCCGGCCCGACCAAGCGATCCATCAGTTCCGGGAAGCGCTGAAGCGGGCCCCCCGGTACAAGCCGGCCCGTGAGGGCCTGAACTGGGCCCGCGGGATGAAGAAAGGGGGGTTGCGCGGCCGGTAGCTCGTTCTTGTACGTGTACGTGCGCTGCCGTAATAACAAGCGGGGCCTGCACCCTGGTGGGTGCAGACCCCGATTTGCATTCAGACCACGACAGGCGTCGGCATGGTGCCGACATCCCATCCTGGCATTCACAGCATGATCTTGGCCACTATTCCTCGGGCTCGGGTTCCGGCTCGGGCATGGTCACCCGGATGTCGTCGACGAAGATCATGCCGGCACCATCCGGAGTCGGATTGTCCCGGTCGCCCACGCCGATGTACAGCGTGCCGACCCTGGCCAGATTCACGTCGCCAAGGCTGCTCAGCGCAATCTTCCACTCGGTCCAGTCGTTGATGTTCACCAGGTCCGGGTTCGTCACCATGGCACTCTTGCCGCTGCTGTCCTCAACGACCACGTATAGGCTTTGCGCGGCGTTGTGCCGGGGGGCGCTGATGACCGCGCCTTGCCACGAGCCGCTGACACTGCCGTACGTCTGGATGTTGTCGAACTCGAAGGTCCGATCCTCACCCACTTCATGCGAGGTCACGCAGAGGCCAATGTAGACGGGGGCTGACATCGTGATGAACTGGGTCGAGCCCAGCAGGGTCCAATCCTGGCCATTGAGTGACAGATAGCCCGCGAGCCCATCGCCCAAGCGCTCGATCTTCACCCAGTACGGCGGGGCTACAACGGTCACCGAATCGCTGGTCGAGGACGCATCGTCGGCGACCGGTCGCCACTGGAAGCTGGCGCCGTTGCCCGCAGTCCCGTCGGTGTTGGCGGTCATGGCCATCATGGCATGCGTGGAGCCGCCATCCAGGCTGTCGCGAATCATCACGCCGCCCTTGGCCCATGTGTTGGTTCCGGGGCCAATGCTGACGACGCGAGCGACGATCGAGCCATTGCCGTTGAGGGTCTTATAGGCATAGGTGAACTCGTCGGAATTGTCCCAGATATCGCGGCCGGCGCCGGTCAGACTCATCTTGCCGGCGGTTTCGGTCACGTCGACCGCCACCGGGGCCGGATAGCCTCGAACCCACAGACTCAGGTCCGTGACGCCCTCGACCGTCCAGTCCTGGGTCGGGTCAAGCGGCAGCTCGCCCTCGCTGTAGTACGGCGAGACGATGTTGTTGAAGTCAAACGGCATGGATTGATCGCCGCCGTGGACAACCGTCTGCTCGGTGAACGGAGGCGCGAAGTACCCGATGACCGAACCGGTCAGGTTCGTCAGGCCGTCGATCCAGACTTCCCAGATGGCGTCGCCAGCCTCGAAATCATCGACATAGCGCTCGAAGTCATCGACGAGGACGAACGTAGTGAAGCTCCAGACGTCGCCGGTCTGGACCGTACCGTCGGCCTCAATGACGTCGACGCGCCAGTAATAGGTGGTCGCGCCCTCCAGATCGGTGGGCGTGTACGTGGTTTCATCCACGATCTCACCCATATCGGTTTCGGCGGCTCCTTGCGAGACGGCGTCAGCGTTGTCGCCGAGGTAGAGGCGATGCTTTACAGCGTCTCTGCCGCGCTCCCATATAAGAGTCACCGTGGGCGAGACGGACGTTGCCCCGTCCGCCGGCCTGGGATAGTAGGCCTTCACGTCCTGCGAAACGAAGCTCCACACAGGGCCCTCGTAGATGGTGACCCCATCCGCTTCCACCGCGTCGACCTTCCAGTAGTAGACTACGCCCGGCTCCAAACCCACCAAATGATAGTAAAACTTCATTTGGACTATCTGACGCCCGACCGACGGCGGGTTGGGATCGGTTCCGAAGTAGACCTCATCCCAGAAGGCGGTAGCGCCCGCATCCCACTCGACCAAGGGAGCCACGACGCCGATTGCTCCATCGGCCGGCCTCGGATTCCTGGCCATGAACATCGGCTCAGGGTCCCTCATTACCGGGGCCAGGTACTTGCCGGCGACGACGACAGGACCTGCCCCAATGCCGGGGCCGCCCCAAGCCACGCTGACGTGCCCGCCGCCGGTGCCATCCGACTGCAGGACCTCGACATAGTATCGCTTGCCGGCGGTCAGCGCCACTGGCTGGGACTGCTGATTGCTGCCGCCTGTGGTACCCGCGAATTCCCGGTAGTTTGTCCAGCCCTCCACGTTGGCAATCAGGCTGATGTTTGCCGGGTCCTCGTCGGTGCTGAGCCACAGTTCGCCGTCATCGTCGCTGGCGATCCAGAACGTATAGTCGCCCGTCTGCGGCGGATAGATGTAGCCGCGACCGCGACAGCCCCAATAGTCCTCGCCGCCATCGGGCCGCTCCAGCGCCTGCTCCCAATAGCCACGATCCGGATTGTCCGGAAAGTCCGGGTCCGCCTTGAGTGTGTCGACGTTGTCGGTGATGTTGTTGTCTGGGGTGCTATAGAAGTCTTCAAAAAGGAAGTTGCCCTTGCCCGGATCGGCGGCGCTGGCGGCACCGGCCAGCCCCAGAACGGCAAGGGCCAGTACTGTATAGCCTAATGTCTTGCTCATAATCAATATCCCTCCTTCTAAGGGAATCGAGGTTCGTGTGCCGGCCACGCGCCAGACACAATCCTGCCGGGTCTGTGCGAGCACGCTTGGTGCGCACAACCACTCCCGGCCGCGACCTCGTTTCGAAGCCGCAGGAAGAAGCTTGCCACAGGTCAGAAGCCGATTGCGCAGACAGTCCCCAGCGCGTCTTGCCTCCTTTCCGTAAGCGCCGTTTTCGGATGCCAAGTGGGATGCAGAATCGGCCTCTTACCGTGCAGAACGCTCATTGGCGAGGTTCCTTCCTCCGTAATCACGTTACTGCGTCTGCGGGATCGAACCGGCGACCCTTGCCCAGCACGATCCCCGCGTCCAACGAAACGTACTTTTTTTTAACATATCGTTCGCCGAACGTCAAGACTTTTCGATGATTCTGCACATAATCTCTCGCCTACCACGCGAGCGGCGAGATTTGGCGCTCCCGGAAGGGCACAGGTGGAGGCAATCCCCATCCGGCTGTCCGGGCTTTTCCGCAGGGGCCAAGAAATCACGGGCGGCCGATATTGCCATTGCCGGCGGCTCCCGCAGGCTTGGGGATCGAACGGGCGGCTTGCCGGGCGTACCTGTTACGGCGATCATCGCTCCGGACGGTGTGAACAAGGCATGAGGCCCCGTGAGGGAACCGGGATATCCGGTGCAGGCAGGTCTACTTGGACGGTCTCACCCCGACGTACTCCGTCCTGGCGTCGGCAATGAGCGTGAGCATCTGGTCGGCCTGGCGGCGGATGGCCGGGTCGGAGCTGATCACGCGTGAGCTCCATTTGGCGTACTCGCGATTCAACTGGTGCCGCATCTCGTCCGTGCTCATCGCCTCGGTCACGCCCAGGATCATCTCGGCGTCCTGTGTCTGGTGCATTTCGACGGGCAGGATCTTCTCCACCATGGCGCGGAGCCGGCCTCGCTCGATCTCGAGCCACTCCGAAAGGTCCTTCAGCAGCGTCAGTTCGGCAGCGCTGACCTGCCCTTTGGCGGCGGCTACGCGCAGGCACAGGTCGATGATTTCCAGTCGACCAACGAGCGGGGCGATCTCGGCGACCTCGCTGCAGACCTCCTGCACGTTGAGGGTCCCGCCCCGGCGGAAGAACGCCGCTGTTTTCTGCATCGCCCGATCCAGTTCCTGCCTTGCGGCCACGGACGCATCGGCGGACCCAAAGTTGGTCCTCACCCATGCGTGAATCACATTCACCTCGGGGTCGAGCAATTTGCCGTTGGCCGCGCCCACACAGAAGGCCAGTCCGACGGCGAGCGTTTTCGCCCGCCGGATGTTGTCCTCGACGTCCAAGTAGCCGGTCTCGATGTTCTCGTAGACCCCAACACATGTGGCGCAGGCAAGCGGATCGCCCGTTCGACGCGACACGACGGAGACGGTGTACTTGAGCTTGCGCTGGCCATTGCGAGGCAACACGAACCATTGCGGCGAAAGCTGGGCGACGATCGTCCAGTCCTCCAGGATCGTCGTCTGCTGGCACAGCCGGCCCATGTCGCACTGATGGACGAAGTGCGAGGACGCGTTCAGCGGCCCGTGCTTCGGACGATCCAGAACGGGCAGCGGATCGTTCGGGTCATCGGTCACGTCGACCACCGCGATTCGCAGGTCGATCTCGTGTCCTTCGTCAGGCGCATGAATCGTGCCGCAGATATCCACGACCGGCACCGACCGCCAATTGTCCCCGTCCGCCTCTCGACCGATCCTCGCGCGGCAGTTGAACACGCTCAGATCCAGGGGATGACAGAAATCGGCAGGTATGTCGCTCTCGCTACGGCCTGTGGCGAGCCGGCTGATACATTCCTTGCATTCCAATAATCGGTTTCGCACGTGGCGGGCCATGTCCGGCGGCCCGGCCTGGAGCGAACGCCGGGAAGCATCCGACAAGAATGCTTTGAGTCTCGACCGTATTTTCGCCAGCCCTGTACCCATATGCATTCAGCGGGTGCCGAACCGGACACCCGTCACTCCGTCCACGCGGACCCGGATGACCTCACTCCACCTTGAACGACTCGAGTTCAGCGGTCTTCTCGGTGACCTCACTGCCGGCCAAATCGCCGTCACCGTCCAGTGAAAAATCGAGCTCGAGCAGTCGTCCCGACTCGATGTCCTCGAACTTGCAGTGCATGCGTTGATTCAAGTCGTAGCTGTACGTCACCTTGATGGGCCGCTCGGCCGGCCGGTCCGGAGGCAACTCGAAGCTGTGCGTCGCAATCCGGTTGACGTACGCCGGATCGGCGTCCTCGCCCTGAGTAATCGTCACTTCCACGCGCTTCTGCCCCTCGGAAACCGTGTAGAACGTCTGGGAGGCCTCGCAGGGCAGAGGCGTGTTCTTCTTCAGGATGATCCGATTCTGCACGACGCGACGACCGGTCTCTTTGTCGACCGGGGCGCAGATGGTGCCGTAGCTGTGGTTGCATACGTCCGTCAGACTGATGTCTTTGAGCCCCGTGCGAATCCCAGGGGCCACCGCCTCAGGATCCTGCCGCATCATGGCCAAGCCCGCGTGCAGGGCGGCACCAAGCGCCACGCACTCATCGACGTTGACCGAGGTCTCCGGCGGAAAACCGAAGATCTCCTCCAGGTGGCTGCGCACCAGAGGCACGCGCGTGCTGCCCCCGACCAGAAGCACCGTGTCGATATCGGACGGTTTTACCCCGGCTTCCTCCAGCGCGACCTCCACGAGCATGTCCGCCCGCGCCACCAGCGACGTAATGGATTCCTCGAACATCTCCCGCGGGACCTCCGCACGCATGTTGCCGCTCGGACCGTACAGCATGGTCTTGGCCACGGGCCGGCGGGAGAGCGTCTTCTTGATATCCTCGGCCTCGTCCTCGCATTTGGCCCTCTGCTCTTCCGAGTCGATCAGCTCGGCCCCGAACTTGTCCTTGTACAGCTTCTCAAGGATCTCGAGCACCTTCTTGTCGAAGTCGATACCGCCCAGCGCGTGGTCGCCCTGGGAGCAGATGATCTCCATCTCCAGCCCGCGCACATCCATGAGCGTGACGTCGAACGTGCCGCCACCGAGGTCATACACAAGGACCCGCCCGCAGACTTCCCGCGTGGTGGCGTAGCACAAGGCCGCCGCCACCGGCTCGTTGACGATCCCGATCACGTTCAGGCCAACCGCCGTCCCGGCATCCATGGTCGCCTTGCGGCGAATCTCGTCAAAGTGGGCCGGCACGGAGATCACAGCATCGCGGACCTCGCCCTGCGGGGCGGAGCAATCCTGCTTGAGCTTCTTCAGGATCAGGGCCGAAAGTTCCACCGGTGTCCAGTCCTTGTCGTCGATGTGCACCTTGTATTCGGCCTCGCCCATTTGCCGCTTGATCCATCGGACCGAGCGCGCGGGATTGAGGTGCCGTGAGTTGAGCGCCTCGATACCGACGCGGATGACCCCCGCATTGTCTTCATCAAAGAAGATGGCCGACGGCGTCAACCGTTCGCCGTCCGCGTTCGGAATGATTTCCGGCTTACCGATCGCGTTGAGCATCGCCAGAGACGAAAATGTCGTCCCGAGGTCTATGCCGACGATGTTACCCATGGTTCTCTCCTACGTGCAATTAGACTCTACAATCTATTCTGACAGAGGCGCCGACAAGGTCCGTCGCGCTCAGCCGAAGAGCTTGACCTGCGCCGTTCTGACAATCTTGTAACTGTCGTCATCAACCATATATCGATAACCAGGCCGGATGACTTTGGCGATCTTGCCGACCATCTCCGGCTTTTTGGTCGGCTGTCGCTTCTTGATCGTCTCCGTAGACCGCTCCAGCCCTTTGTATTCACTGTTGACCTCCGGCCGAAACTGCTCCACTCCGCTGGATTCCAGGGCAAAGAGCAGCTCATCGCGGACCTCCTCGAGATGGTCCAGCGCACCGTCGCCTTCGGGCAGCTCGGCGATCCGGTTCTCAAGGTTGTCAAGGCACCGAATCACCCGCAGGCAGAACGTCCGAATGATGCCCCAGTCGTAGCCGTCCTGGAGCTTTTCGACGCGGCCCTGCTGGTTGGCGGCGTACTCGCGGATGGCGGATACCTGCTGCGCCAGCTCCTTGAGCGTGCTGCTCAGCGGCTCCGACTGCTCGCGCGCCGCCTGCTGGACGTCCTGTGCCGCCTGCTTGAATTCAGTGATTTGCTTCTGCAGGTCCTCCGCTTGCCCCTTCAATGGGTCTTCCGCCGCGCCGGCACGGTCCCCCTGATCCAGGGTAGACGCCGCTGGCTGCTCGACAGACTCGTACGGCGACGGCAGGTTCTCGGACGAAGTGGCGGCTACTCCCTGCAGCGACCACTGGGCCTCAGGCGACCACTCTGTCTCCTGCGACGGTTCATCGGCGAGCAGGACCGCCACCGAACTGTCCTCGTCTGCAGGCTCGGCGGCAAGCGACAGACGACCGGTCGTGGTGGACCGGCCCGGCGAGGGAATCCGAAACCCGTCCATGATCGTCGATTCCTCCGGGATGGGCCCGGAAGCATAAGGGCCGCTCGGCGTCTCTGAGACGGCCAGGACTTTCCTTCTCTGCTTCGGTCGCTCCAGGGGCGGCTCCGAGTCCTTGGGCTCCTCCGGATCATCCTCACCGTGCGGCTCAATGTCGGTCAGTTCCGGGACATCGGGCTCAGGCTCGCTCGGCCCACGTCTCGAACGCTCCTTCACGGCCCTGATGAGCCGCACGAACAACCCCAACAGCCAAGCCGCGATACAGCCGCTGAAAAGAACCCCGCCGATCGACAGGCATACAATGGAGGTCGTCTGCGCGATCTCCATCTGCTCCTTGCGTTTCTTGTACTGCTCGACCTCGCCTTCCCAGCCCGATCCGTACAGAAAATCTGCAATGTCACCGGGGTCCATCTCGCCGGCCGCCAGCTTATCCAAATCGGCTTGGAGCCTGGCCTGCTGCTCCCGAGCGAGTTGCTCCTGCGTCTTGCTCTGGCGATCCTTGTCCAACTCGAGCGCAAGCTGGTTCTGCTGCTCCGGGCTGAGTTCGTACCATCGGCCGTACTTCTCAAGGTATGCCTCAGCCCCGAGCGAGTCAGCCCCGAGGGAGCCTTGGAGCCCGATGCCACGCTCCCGCTCGGCCTGCGTCTCGCTGTACGTCCAGCCGAATGCAAGACCGCCGATGACCAGCAGTGCCAAGCCAAGGATTACACACGTTCGCAGCATGATTCAGATCTATTCCAAAGTCCTGTTATGGCGAATCTGCTCGTTCAATCGGCTTTCCCGGCCCAGCAGTTAAGAAGTCTTTGGGCGATTGCCGGTCGCAGGAACTCGACGCCGCGCGACAAATCCGCATTCATTGCGCCTCGAACCTATAATTGTCTGGCTGAATAGGTTTGCAAACGGCTTGGCGACACAACAGCCCCTGCGAACCGCCAACTAAACTATAAGAAAGCGTCGGTAGGGCACCAAACCGTTAGGCTGCATCCCGAACCGGCAGCGAAATGCGGACGCGGACCGCCGTCCGATAACGACATTCCGGCAGCGCGCTGCCATCTCAAGAGTCTGTCCATTCGTGGGGAAAAAACCTCTTGCAACGGCTTCTGGCAGACTGTAAACTGCCGTTTTTGTGGGCATTCGATGCTTGGAACCTTCCGGCGTTGCCCGCAGGAATATATTGGGTGATTAGCTCAGCCGGTAGAGCAGCTGACTCTTAATCAGCCGGTCGTAGGTTCGAATCCTACATCACCCACTGAAGCACTTTGTACGGCTTCGCACTCGGTCGTAATGTGCTGCAAATTCGCCTTTTCGGGGCCTTCCTTTGGGGTGACGTTCTGCTCGGCACGACCCTGTGCGGCAGGGTACTGTGCCGGATTCTGTGCGCACTGTGCCGCGCGCTCGAAATGCTCGTCAGTGGTTTGCAGACAGTGACGCCGAACCACCGGCTGAGTGTTGCCCATCCAGCTTGTGACCACATGCAGCGGAAAGCTCTCGCTCAATTCCGTCTCTCGGCTGGCCCGAAGATTCTGAAACGCGCGGGGCCTCACAGGCCGTCGCATGCGGGGGGGGCGACGGTGGCTCATCGCCAATTCGCTCACGCAACGACAAGCTCCACAGCCGAAACAGAAGCAGGAGGAAACGTCCAATTGCTGTCATTCAGTCGTTTGACCTTGGGGACGAGGGGGTCTGGATTGGCCGCGATGACTTCAAACTCCGGATCAGTGGCCATCTCGTAGATCTTGCCGGATTTGATATCGTGGCCCTCCACATCAATATCAACCGTGACAGATCTTTGCCTCTTGGTGTTGATCACATGAAGAATGATCGTGCTATCTCGCCGACTGGCGGCCACATCCAAGCCATCCGGCACATGCCTGATCTGGAGGAAGTTGCTGCCCATGTGCTCGCGGTAAAACTTCATGACCTTGGCAACGGGCATCAGGAATGCCTTGCCCCCCGGGACTGGGATCATCACTGCGTTCACTTGCCATCGAGTGCCACAGAAATCTGCGAGAGTACCGATCTTGAGGAATTGACCGTAGCGGAGGTGTACATTCATGAACCTGGCATAGGACACGCCTGCCGCCCACGAAGAAAGGACTTCACACCGATTCCTGCCGGGTAGGGCGAAATGACACTCGGTCAGGGCGAGGGGGATACCCGAACCTTTGACTTGCTCACACGCATTCGCGATTTTCTGCTCGTGTGCCTTGTATGCCTTCATAAGGTGTGCCCAAGTGCGGGCCGGGTCCTTGCGGTATTCTGTACCCTGAAGTGGCGAGCCCTTTTGTTCCCTGTCCGGGCGGAACATGTGGTGTATGGCGATGTATTGTAGGTGCTCTCCCGCCACCTCTATCATGCGTCTGGCCCACCCGCGATCACCCCATCCAATGATCTTGATGGACGGATCCGCCTTTCTCATGGATTCGGCAAACTCGACAGTCTTGGCCGCAGCAGTTTCGCAATCGAAGCCCTTCGTACTATAGGAAGTCTCGTTTCCTATCTGCCAGAAGGGAATCCGCAATGGGTCTTTGTGGCCATGTGACAACCGCAGTTGGTTCGTGGGGTTGTTACAGTAATCCACCCATTCGCGCGCTTCTTGGGCATCCCCGCATCGTACGCTGCCAAATGGATCTTTTGTCCAGTGCTTACGTCCATCGGATTCGAAGTTTACGCACATCAGCGGATCCGCCTCGACCTGGCGGCAGAAATCCACGAACTCCGCAGTCCCTATCTGATTGGTTTCGATTCCGCCCCAGAGGAGATTGATCATCGGCTTTCGTTTATCGCGCGGCCCCACCGCTTCTTTCCACTTATAGTAGGAACTGAAACATCCTCCCCAGCGAATCATTGTGGGAGCCAGTTCTTGAGTGACCTCAATAACGTCTGGACGCCAGCGATTCGTCTTGAAATCCCAGGCTGCGGCCACAGAACCGTCCGTTGTGCCAAGAGGTTCCATGAACTGCATGAACAGGTATGGCGACAAATCAAATCGAGGGGTTGGATCGACGCTGAGAACAGACTCAGGTGTGCCACTGTGCAGCGGTTTTGCACCAGTCAAAGCGGCCGCAATCCCTGCTCCGGCGGCCTTCACGAATTGACGACGATTAAGGGTGGATGTCATAGGTTCTATTCCTTAGTGTTGGCAAATGTAGTCGATCTGACATTTCTAATTTGAGTTCATACTCCATAATAACCAGTTCATTGCTAATAATTCTATCTCGAATTATGTCCCTTGGCAGCATAACTGTATCCGCCACCAAATCAAAAGGCAATGAAATTGCTGCCATAGAATCGAAGGCTGGATACTCTAATCTAATGACCTCACAGTCACCCCTGACACCAGGGCATAATCCATAGTCACTAGCATGTCTAG
>CBFDDG010000131.1:0-10635 GCA_965603505.1 uncultured Phycisphaerae bacterium
GTGTGCTGCGTGTCTGCTGCTCCTGCCGGTAGATCAGCGCTTCCTGACGAGCATGTCCAGCACGGTCCGCACGGTCATGCGACTGACGCCGTAGGCCTCCACCATTTCCGTCTCTGTCGGCAGGCGATCCCCTGGCTTCCAGGAACCCTGAAGGATCTTCCTGTGTAGAATCTCGTAGAGTTGATGGTAGAGCGGCAGTCGGGCGTTTCGGTCAATGATATCCACGAGTCCATTCTCCACAGTCATGGCGGTCGCTCAGAAACTTAGTCGAAAGCGCCGTCCATTGCAAGTGTACTCCCTGGCATTTCCACCCCGAATGCTAAGTTGCCCTGGTGCTTTCCATACCGTGACACTGCCGCCGCGCAGGCGTGCATCACTGGCACATTCCAACCCGCGCCGGGGAATGAGAAAAGCCCCATTGTCGGGCAGGGCAATGACGATGGTTTGTTCGGTAAGGTTCAGTCGGTCCAGCTGATCGAGGATTCGGCCCACACCATCGTCCAAAGCGTTAATCACGGCCCGGCAGCGGCTTTCACTGGCAGCCATTCTTGCCCGCGCCGCCGCTTTGCAGTAGACTGCTCTCTGATGGTTCAAACCGGTACGCAAGATTCGGGGCCCGCACCATGGCAACAACGAAAAAAGACCTAATTAACCGCATCGCCGAAGGCGCCGGATGCACCCACGTCCACGTGAAAGCTGTGGTGCAGAAATTCTTCAACGAAATCATCTCCGAACTTGCCAAGGGCAACCGCCTGGAGTTCCGCGACTTCGGGGTCTTTGAAACGAGAACCACGCCGGCGCGGATCGCCGAATACCCCAAGACCTTGGAGAAGGTTCCCCTTCCGGCTCGGTGCAGAGCGGCGTTCAAGCCGGGCAAGTTGATGAGGGAGGGGTCGAATAGCCCAATTCGAGCGAAGTCGGGGGCATTGGATAGGCGCGAGTGAATCACATGAGAATGGCATCCGTGCCTCTAAGCACCCACAGTAATCGCGTTGTCTGATGGATGAGGACAGGAGATGGAGAAGACGAGTGAAGCCAGGATCGCAATCGGCATACTGTCGCTGATGCTCGCGACCTCAGTCGGACGCGGCAGCGCGCATGCAGGCGATGAGAACCGATACTTGAAAGCCGTCGGCAATTTCGCGGACGCGGTCCTGGAGCACGGCAGAGATACCTACGGGGACGAGCATACCCCACTGTTCACAGATGGGCTTCACGTCGAGACGCTCAAGCCGGCGACATGGCAATGGCGGGACCAGACGTGGGTCCTATCGAATTTCGCCAGCCAGCAGCCATTGCTGCGTGTGCTCGATGGGCTGACGGTATTGACCGGAGAACAGAAGTACCGCCAAGCAGCCGAAGATGCGACGAGACATGCGATGAAGCATCTGACCACGCCGAACGGCCTGCTCTACTGGGGCGGCCATCTCGCCTGGGACCTCCAGCAGGACCGCCCGGTCGGCCAGTACTCCGATGTCCACGAACTGAAGAACCATCAGCCCTATTTTCGCCTCATGTGGCGCGTGTGCCCCGACCAGACCAGGCGATTGTTGGAAACGATCTGGGCCGGACATATCCTCGACTGGTCGCGCCTGGACTACAACCGCCACGCCGGCGTGACCAAGCCGGTCCGGGCGCTGTGGAGCCACCCATTCGAGCAGGACCTGGAGGTGCCGTTCCCTGCCCAGGGCAGCAATCTCTCGTTTGTAAACGTGACGCCGCCGCTCATGCATAGCAGCGTGATGCTTGCCGTCCTCGCTGAGAATACGGACGCGCTGACGTGGACGGGCCGGCTTCTCTGCCGCTGGCAGCAGGCCGAGCATCCCGGCACGGGCCTGTCGGGCGGTCAACTCAGCTACCGCAAGGACGACCGAGCCCAGGATGCGCTCGGACACGTGCACCCGGCGATCAATGAAGCCAAGATTGTCGCCTCCTACCACCAGACCAATCGCTACCACGACTTGCCCCTGGCGCAGATGCAGGCCGCCTGCACGCTCCTTGAGAAAGGTAACACATACGCAGATATCGGCCGGGAATTGATCCGGTGGGCCTCTGAGGATTTGAAGGTATATGCACGCCACAGCTTCGATCCGAACGCGGGTGTCTTCGTAGCTCTCATGACTGACGGCACACCGATCAAGTGGCGGGAATCGCGAACGGGATACTACGTTCCGGACTCCTTTGCGCCCCGTCACCCGGATGGTTTCATCCTGTGGGGCTATGCTCTGGCCTACCGGCTGACCTCCGACGAGATGCACTGGCAGATGGTGCGCGCGCTGGCGCGAAGGCTGTCTCTTGGCGATGTCGGCGGGTCGGAAAAAACCGAACGAGCCCTTGACTTCAGCACGAATAGCGGAGATTGGCGCTGTATCTATGCGTTGCTGGAACTCTACCGGGCCACACGAGATCGCCGGTTTCTTCGCCTTGCGTCCCATCTTGCGGACAATATCCTGAGAACACAGACAGCCACCGGGCTGTTCCCTCGTCGGAGGCGGGAATGGGCGCGGACGGGCGACGAGATCCCACTGGCCCTGCTACACCTCGCAGCTTCTTTGGCTGACGAGAGCGAGCGAATGCCGGCGCCAATTCGCGATAGCCGGTTCTTCCATTGCGAGTATCACGGCCCGCTTGAGGACTACCACAAAAAACGCGCCGACAAGCGGACGTATGATGATCTCGTGTACTATGGCAGCCCCTGACATCGTGCTCCACGGCAGTGAGCCGAATCAGTACCGGAACGATGCGGTGAATCCAAGACCGAAGCTCAAGCGACTCTGAACTGAGCGGGACCATTGCCGACCACGAGAAAAAGGCTTGACATGTCCAGAACTGTCCGCTCTTGTTTGCTGAGTGGATGAGATGTCTTACGGCTTCACCGCCCGGTTGTAGATGTGGACGTCACTGTCTCGAGCAATCTTTGATGCGAAAGGTCGAATCGAGAACCGCGTGGCAGCACGATACCGTGATGCAGCTGCTGCAAATATCATCGGGCAAAACCACGAATAGGCCGGGACGCGTTGCTCCGATGAGTTTATGCAAACCAATAGCGCGACGAGCACCTGCATTGCATAGTGCACGCCACGTATCGATGACCTCATGTACCCTGAGGCGCAAGACACTTCTTGAGAGTCGATGCAACCTGCGATAGAATGTCCTGGAACCTGTGACTCGTATTCGCTCGTATAAGGAAGGAGCATGTAGTGAGTTTTCATGTCTGCAACCGCCGGCGTCACCGGCTTGGGCCGCTGTGTCTTTCGTTCATCGTGCTTTTCGCACAGCCGTTCGTTTCGGCTCTCTTGGCGGAGCAGCGCACGTATCCAGGGCCAATCTGGGAGGCGAAGAATCCATCTGAGGTTGGCCTGAATCCGCGGAGCATCGACGAGATCCGTGAGCTTCTGGAAGGACGGGGCTGCATCGTCCGGCACGGTTACGTCATCAAGACCTGGGGCAGCCAATCTCAGAAAGGGGATTGGTTGTCGTCGAGCAAGCCGGTATTCAGCACACTGCTGTTCTTCGCCGTTCAAGAGGGCAGGCTGGACTCGGTGCATACCGCGATCGGGCGATTCGGCTGGGAGTTGTGTCCCAAAGACGAGACGATGACGTTTCATCATCTGGCCAACATGATCAGCGGGTATGCCCGACCGGAAGAACCGGGTGCGGCCTGGGCCTATAACGACTACGCGATCAATCTCTACCGCCTGACCCTTTTCGACCGTCTCTTCCAAGGGACACCGGCCGCTGTGCCGAACGATCCGCAGCGACTGGGTCCGTTGCAGTTTGAGGACGGCCTGTCGTTCTGGGAGATGACGCCGCAGGACGAGCGGCTCTCCGGCGAGGCCGGGGATGGTGAGGTCTTCGCCCTGCCGGGCGAGATCTATGCCGTCTATCTGCCTCGGGGAGGTCGGGCCACCCTCGACCTGGCGGGATGTCCCGGCAATTTCACCACACGGTGGTATAGTCCGAGGGAAGGCGTATTTCAGGGACATGCCGGCCGGCTGCCCGGTGGAAGGCAGGTGGATTTGCCCGCGCCCCCACAGGAGCCTACCGAAGACTGGACGCTACTGGTCACGCGGGAACGCGCGCGGCGGACCACAAACCGTTGAGAAAATGACGATCGCACAAATACGAATTCGGGAGCATTATCTTCTTGAGGTACCGACCCAATGCGCAAATCAAGCTTTGTCGTTTACACACTGGCAGCGATCATAACCACGACCGGCGCTGGCGCAGATCTCACCGAGGATCTGCCGGCCGTACTCCTGGACGATGGTTTTTCCGGCCTTCGAACCGGGCTGATGATGAACGCCGTGGGCGCACACACCGAATACCACTATCTGCCGCATGCGTCACAGCGAGGCAACTGGGCCGTCTCGGCCTTCAAATCCTACGGTTCCCAACGGGCTTGGCGGGTGATCGAGGAAGGCGACGGCCGTGCGATGCTGCAATCCTATGAGAACAACCTCAGGCACACCCATCCGATGCTCATAACTGGAGATCCCCTCTGGCGCAACTACAGGATCACGGCCGACTTCGCGCCGGCCTCCGCGAAAGGCCAAAGCGGGATCCTCTTCCGGTATCGCAACGACCGGTGCTACTACTTCTTCGGTGTCGACGGGCCACGAGCAGTTCTGAAGATGGTCCGCCACGCGACGGCGTTCCACCAGCCCTATGAGAAAGTCCTGGCAGAAAAGACCTGTTCCCGAACGCCGGGGAAGTATTTGAATGTGCAGATAGATGTCGATGTCAGCTACATTCAGGCGAAGCTCAGCAACGGCGTCGTCCTGGAGGCCAGGGACACCACTTATCCTCTCGGCAAGATCGGCCTGATGTCGGATGTACCGACGCGCTACAAGAACATCAAGGTCACTACGACGAGGCCGGAGAAGGAGTACCTCCAGAAGCGCGTGGCCGACCGTGAAGAAGAACTACGCCGTCTTCAGGCAGTCAATCCTCGCCCGGTCGTATGGCGTAAGATCGACACGGAAGGCTTTGGCGTCGGGCGGAACCTGCGCTTCGGGGACCTGAACGACGACGGCCAGATCGACGTACTCATCGGCCAGGTGCTCCACCACGGTCCCAAGGACAGGAATAGCGAGCTCAGTTGTCTGACCGCCGTGACCCTCGACGGCAAGACGCTCTGGCAAATCGGCGAGCCGGACCAGTGGAAGGACCAGCTCACGAATGACGTCGGCTTCCAGGTCCACGATCTGGACGGCGACGGCCGAACCGAAGTGGTGTACTGCATGGGCATGGAGCTCATCGTAGCCGACGGCGCCTCGGGGCGGACAAAGTACAAGGCGAAGACTCCCAAAATGCCGGACGACATCAAGGCTCCGTACAACAAGTTTCCTCGAATCCTGGGAGATTCGCTCTATTTCTGTGATGTGCGCGGCACGGGTCACCCAGGAGATATCATCATCAAGACGCGGTACAGGCATTTCTGGGTACTGAACGACCGGCTCGAGGTTTTGTGGGACGCCGCCTGCAACACGGGGCATTATCCCTACGCTTGTGACATCGACGGCGACGGGAAGGACGAAATCTCGATTGGCTACTCGCTCTTCGACAACGACGGCACACTGCTCTGGACATTGGACGAGCAACTGAAAGACCACGCCGACGGCGTTGCCATCGTTCGTTTCAAGCCGGGTTCGGAGCTTCGCCTGCTGTGCGCGGCCAGCGATGAGGGCATGTTCTTCGCGGATATGGAGGGACACATCCTAAAACATCACTATATCGGTCACGTCCAGAACCCCGCCATCGCGAACTTCCGCGACGACCTGCCCGGACTGGAAGCGGTATCGATCAATTTCTGGGGCAACCAGGGGATCATCCACCTCTATAACGCCGGGGGAGACATCTACCATGATTTTGAGCCGTGCCAGCATGGCAGCATGTGCCTGCCCATCAACTGGACCGGTTCATCGCAAGAGTATTTTGTGCTCTCGGCCGATCCCGAGCAAGGCGGTCTCTTTGATGGCCACGGCCGGTGCGTCGTGAAGTTCCCGGCTGACGGCCATCCCGACATGTGTAACGCCGTGCTCGATATTACCGGTGACTGCCGGGACGAAATCGTCGTATGGGACCCCTTTGAACTGTGGGTCTACACCCAGCACGACAATCCCAGGAAGGGGCGACTGTATAGACCGAGACGAAACCCGCTGTACAACCACTCCAACTATCTGACCACGGTGTCGCTGCCCGGATGGTCGGTGCCGCAGTAGCCCTCCAGCAGAAACAGAGACCCCCAGGAGCACTTGACGTAGTCTGTCCACCGGCACCGATGGAACACAGGAGTAGTAACAGTCCTCGGGCCTCTCTATCTCCCACCGCGTAATAGCGGGAAGACGTACGGCTCCATCATCTTGCGGATAGTCAGGAAATCATGCTTGTGCAAGCACTCGCGAATCACGTTCCGGTCGATCTCGTCGAGCCATTTCCAGACCTGCTCGGTGAACCGCACGTTCAACGCGAAGATCTCGTCGGCATCCTGGCGGAACGGCGCCACGTCGGCCGTGATCCAGCCGTCGTAATCAAGCTCCTTGAGATAAAAGAGGAACTCAGCGAATTCCCACACGTTGCAGGCGCCGGCGATCAGGTCCCAATCCAGCTTGCCATTGTTGTCGTTCGTGTGGACGTAGAACGGCAGGCCGGCCGCCGCCACCTGCATCAACGAGTCTGCCGGAGGCTCGCCCCCGAACGTCGAATGGCCGATGTCGATGGTCACCCCTACGCCCCTTCCACCAGCCGCCTGGCAAAGAAGAATCGTCCTGGCCGCGGACGGAAGCAGGTTGTGAACTCGCGTCTCGAAGGGCTTGTACTCCAAATGGAACGTGATCTCAGGCCGGTACGAGGCCGCCTCACTGACGACTTCCACCATCCTTTCCCACGCACTGGCGTAGTGCACATGGAAGGGATAGTCATAGCCATCGCTGAGGGGACAGCAGGTCACACGTTCGGCACCAAGCGCCGCAGCGGCGTCCTTGGCATGTTTGAGATACTCCACAGCCTTCATTCGCACCGCAGTATCCGGCGACGTAATTGATCCCTTCACAAATTCCGGATCGGACTTGACGTTCACGTTGACCGCCGACACGGCCAGGCCCAGCTTTGTCAGCGTGGCGTTGACGTTGTCCAAATCGCGCAGCTCATGCGGGTATACGATCTCCACGCCTCGGACTCCCGGGATGCGCGCGATGTGTTCCAGCTTCTCGACCACGTCAAGATCTTCGCCGTACTCGCAGAAACGATCCCGCAGTCGCCCAAAAAAGGGACAGATAACGGCCTGCTTCATAAATCACCTGACAACAAACTCCATTTCAGATTCGCGACTGACTTGTCGGGGTCAGCCAGCCTCATGGGCAACAATGGGATACCACTTACCCGAAAACAACCTAACCGGCAAGCACGAAGCTTGGGCTTGCCTGCAACCTGTTTCGTCGAAGCACGTTGACAAAGTGAAGAGATGCCCGTTCTCAAGAAACTGGCGTGAGGCTCGCGGCTTTGACAAGAATAATGGTCGGGTCGAGGAGCAGAAGCGTTGATGTCGAAGAACATATTGTGCTATCATACAGGTCGTGGCGTGCAGGAGTGCCATTTATGAAGTTATATGGGACATGCAAGATAAGGGAGCGAATTCGATCTTGTATTCGAATGAAACCGTTTATGATTGTGACTTCCACAGAAAGGAATTCCCACAATGCGGACGTCGTTCTTTTCTCTCTACGCGGTCCTGATGGTGGTTTCGGGAACACTTTCCGCCGCTGCGCGTATGGTCCCAGAGTTTCCCCGGCCAGGTGCACGCATTCGTCTGCTAATCGACTCGGATGCGGCCTGCGAAATCGATGACCTTTACGCGCTGGCTCTGGCTGTGACCGCGCAAGATCGTTTTGACATCGAGGGGTTTGTCGCCGCGCATTTTGGCGATGCGGGCGGCCCGGACGGCATCGAGAAGTCGTTCGTAATCATGCAGACCGTGTTGGAGAAAGCCTGCGTGAAGGGGCGGTTTCCCGTCAAGCGTGGAGCCCCTCCCTTTCAGTACAGTGCCATTGCGCCGGACGCCGAAGGAGTCGACTTCATCATCGAACGCGCACTGGCCAACGACAAGAAGGATCCGCTCTGGATCGTATCGCTGGGCGCCTGTACCGATGTGGCCGCGGCATACTTGAAACGACCTGAGATTGCGGACCGCGTGATTGTCCTTTGGCACGGTCGGACGCGCTGGCCGGTGCAATGCTGGAACTTCAACGTCTATAACGATCTGAAGGCGGCCCGGATCCTCTTTACGTCGAAGCTCCCACTGGTGCTGTTCGACACGGGCACCTATTTGCGTACACCTATGGAAAAATCCGAGCGGGAACTGAAACCCAGCGGACCACTCGGCGAGTACCTGCACAACTTCCGCTCCACGCGCGAGGGCTTCCGGTCACCACGTAAGGGGTTTTTTGACCTGGGCGACATCGCCATACTGATCGATCCCAGCCTCGGTTACAGCGAGGTGGTCGATGCGCCTCATGTCGACTGGGATATGCGCTACGTCCACAATCGATCCCACGGCCGCATACGACGGGTGTATCAGATCGACCGCGATCGCACTTTTGCGCTGTTTCATAAGCATCTCGCCGACTGGGCAAGAGACGACTGACAGCCGTGTCCTGTGAAGCGGCCAGCCGTTCCAAAGCCGGCCCAATGCGGGTTGCGCGTCTCCCCGGGACCTCGAAGTATACACATGAACCGTTTGTCGCACGTTCTGCTTACCGCAGGCGAATGCGGAAATAGACCCACTGAGCCGCTTGTTCACCAGCGGGGAAGACGCCATCGACGATGTCGGGCCAGTTTGTCCCGCCGCGGGGGCGGCGATCATCGGCCCGGCGTAAGGTATCATAGCACCGGGGACATGATTATTCAAGAGAAGAAACAGCCCAGGGAACGTCATGACGGTCCCTGAGCTGTCGTGTGCGGCATGGGCATGGCCTATTTGAAACCAAATGACAGGAGAGAATCTTTAATCTGGCATTTGCCATTTACGTGCTCAAAGTAAGACGTTATCCATGCTCGCAGGATCCATTTCGTGGGATTCCATGGCCTGGGTCCTTTTTCGCTACGGGCGTTACTACCAGACCCGAAATGCAGTAGTCGCGATGGCGTCCGTCAACCCGGATGGAAGTCCTTGTCACACTGCCCGGTCGTGGTGTATCATTCACAAGCGGTTGATTCGGAAGAGAAACGCCTCTTCTTGGGCTGTTGGGCAGGGCGGTCGTGCCACGTGCGTTCGCAAATTGGCAAGAAATTGACGCAAATTGGCATTTGCCCTGCGGGGCTTTTTGCCGATAATAGAAACAACGTTGGCTGGCATGGTCGGCACGCTTCGGAGGTAGTTGGGATGGTTGCGCAGAAGCCAGGGACTTCTGGTTTGTGTTTGCTCTTGGGGAGTGACGTGCGGTCTCTCGCGAGTATCCCCCGTCACAATCACACCGTGAGTCCTTCATTCTGCCCGCCCCCGACGGACGGCAGACGAGGTTTTACCCTGATCGAGCTATTGGTGGTCGTTGCTATTATCGCCTTGTTAATGGCCATCCTGATGCCGGCGCTACAGCGCGTGAAGAGGCAAGCCGGCTCAGTCGCCTGTCAATCCAATCTCAAGCAGATGGGCGTGGTCGTGGCAATGTACACCGACGATCACAATGGCAAGTTCCACCAGGAAGTAGGAGTCCCGGTGGACAGCCCGAAAAACAGTTGGGTGTACGCTATGCGGCCGTACTACAGCCATGAGCCGGAGATTCGCAACTGCCCGCTTGTGCACAAGTTCTACAGCGACGGCGTTACCGGCCCCTTCGTCGGCTGGGGTGTATACGGGGAAAACAGCTATACGACCCCTGGCTGGGCCGTGGAGGGAGACTACGGCAGCTACGGATGGAATTGGTGGCTGTGCGATGAAGACCGCGAAGACAAACAGTGGCGCAACATCAACACGATTCCAGGCAACCGCCACGAGATCCCGATGTTCGTCGATGCCCAGTGGGTCGATGCCCTGCCTCGGCCGACGGACAACCCGCCGAGCGGGTACTTTACGCTCATAGACCGCAGCATGGGTTCTTTCTGCATCAACCGGCACGACGGTTTTGTCAATGGTGTATTCACGGACTTCTCCGTGCGGCCGATTGGATTGAAAGAGCTGTGGGAGTTACGCTGGTACCGCGGTTGGCCTGCCGACCGACGGGCGGCGGGCACGCCCGTATGGCCCGATTGGATGAGGCACTTCAAAGACTATGCCCCTGAATTTGTATCACCATTAGCCAATTGAACCTGACTTTGGGTTTAAGTGTGTAACCACAACGCGGTCGTTTTTGGCTTTTTGGAAGGAGGATTATTATGTGTAAGAGATTACTTCATCTGGTTCCTGCTGCATTAGTGATGGTTCTGCTGATCGGAAATACAGCCTCAGCAGATTTGATCGCGCATTGGCCACTCAATGGTGATTTTGCTGATGCGACAGGCAACGGTCATGACGGGACACCTTTGGGCGATCCGGAATTTGTTCTCGACGGCGTGAAAGGATTGGTCATGGAGGTCGACGGGAATGCCCGTGTCATGGTTGAAGATGCCCCTGACCTCAATTTTACTGCCAATGAGAGC
>CBFDDG010000132.1:0-10522 GCA_965603505.1 uncultured Phycisphaerae bacterium
CCCTGCGGCGGGATGCCGATCTTCTCCATCCCATCGATGATGCTGTAGTAGCCGACGTGCGTCGCGAAGTACAGCTTTCCGTCGCGCTCTACAAAATTCACGTGGACCTTGCCCTGAACGATCGTGCGCGTGTCCTTTTCGCCGCAGGCCTCGGTGATGTCCCCCACCAGCTCGATCCTGTCCGCCGCCGGATCGTAGCGGAACATCTTGGCCCCGATTTCGAAGGATTCGGAAGATAGCACGTAGTAGATCTTGCCGTCGCTGGCCGTGCCCATCCCGTTGTAGGTGTCGTGTGCCAGCGCAAAGCCGGAATTGTACGTTCGCGCGACCAGCCCGGCCTGAACCGAAGTCCCATTCACCGCTGCAAGAACCACAAACAGCATCAGTCCGTGCATAAGAATGCTGTACCGCGTGACGTTCAGGGCTGTACGATCGTTTCGATTCCTCGTCATATCCTGCTCCTGTCATTTGCTCTTGGCCGGCCGCACCGTGTCAACCAGTTCATGAACCTTGCCCACGATCAATTCCTCGACGGACGGGGCAAACGGCGTCGGCGTGGTACTGTAGTAGACGACGGCCCCGCGGGCCTCATATCCACCCTCCAGCAGGACGCGCTTCGAAGGCACGTAGCCGAAAACCTCGTTGCAGTATCCCGCCACCCAGACCGGTGAACCGGCGAGTTCAGCCTTCAGGCGGAGCGAGTAATCCACGACGACCTCACCCGCCAGCCCGACCATCGTCAGATCATCACCAAACCGGACTACTTGGACGAGGTAGGGATACGTGGTGTCGATCCGGCCCGTTTGCTCCAATTCCTTGAGCATCTCCTCGGCGTGCCGACGCTCATACTTGTTCGTGGAGCTCGCCTGCTGCTTGAGCTCTTCGACGCTTGGCGGCTCGGCCAGCTCCAGTGTCACTTCATCCAGCGCAAGCCGCAACGGCCCCTGCAACGGGCGCGCCCGCGCCTCCAGAGCCGCCTCCACGGCGTTGGCTAATGCCCGCCCGTGCCGCTGCGCCCATTCGAGCGTGCGTCGCGGAGTCGGGTTCTGGTCGCCGCCGCACCCGCTGATGAACATCGCTGTTGTCCCGGGATGCGCCTCTTCGACATATTGCTGAGCGAACCCGGCGTAATCGCCGCAAAACTCGTAGAAGCTCAGCGTCGTATTGTGGCATGCGTAACCGAAGACGAGCACGCGCACCTTTTCATCCGGCCCGGTCACTCGCAGAACAGGGACGTCATGATCGACCGGGCCGTCGGCATTGGGGGCAATCACAAAACCTCGCTCTGTGGGCAGCCGCCGGTTCATGGCGAAGCCCGCCCGCGCGTGCGTGTAGGACAGTTGCGCCGGGGCCAAGTCCTCCAGCGCGTCGCCCACCAGTTCGACGAGCTTGCCCAACAGACCCTCCGCATATTCCCTACCGAGCTCGACCTGCTCCGGCGGCAGGTCCCATGTCTGCGTGGCCCGCCACGCCCGGAGCTCCGGCCCGCAATGCGTATGCGAGGCGCTGAGCAGCAGATTCTCCGGGCCGAGCTTGTAGCGCTCGCCGACCGCCTTCTCCAGGCGATCCCGGAACTCCCGCGGAAACCCGATCAGGTCCGTCGTCACAATCACGAGGCGCATCCTATCGGCATCTTCAAGCGCGAGCGCCTTGGCGTGCAGGTCGTGGACCTTGCCTTCGGAGGGCTTGGTGCGCGCCGCATACCCCGCCATCCACATGGATTGCTCGGGAGTGATCACCGTGGTGGCGACGCCGGCTTTCCACCCCCCCGGCGCCTCGCCCGCATGGACGGGGGCAGACCCCCGCATCGCCAAGTACGCCAACACGATTACAGCAACTCCGGGAAAAACGGCTGCACGTTTCAGCATGGGCGGCTCCTCTTGCAAAGCTCATCTCAACAGCAGATACACCATGGTGGATATTGTAGTCCCGTGTGCGACGCTAATGCAAGATCGAAACGTGGTATACCTCCCATATGCGCCACGCCATGAGCAAATGTCCGCATCCCAGACGACAGGTTTGATGCGGATTCCACGGACAAGTACGTCTATCTGTATTCGGTGTTTGGCATGCAGACGACGGTGGACGTGGACGGCAGTCCAGTCAGTGCAGTCGCCAACGACGGTTTTGAGGAGTGGGGGATCCGGGTTGGCGAGACGCCGCCTCCGCCCATTCCGGCCCCCGGCGCCGTTGTACTCGGCGCGATCGGCATGGGTGTTATCGGCTGGCTGCGACGCCGCAGGACCCTATAGGAACTCCGGCAGTCATCTCGTCTGTAGGAGATTGTGAGTGCCGTGCGCGGATGCCCCATTGCGCGGCGGGCAGCGAATGCTTTCTGCCGCGTCTGCGTACCTCTGGGGTGTTGATACTGCTCCAAGCCCGCAGGACGGGACCCGGTCCATCGGTGGCCCGCAGCACCTGCCGCAATCCCTTGCAATGACAACTTGAGAACGCTCCGTTGCCGACGCGCGGAAGACCATACAGGGCCGGCGGCTCAGTCGTAGGGTGGGTCCTTGACCCACGCGTTCACCCGGTCGGAGCGTATCTCACGCGTGGGTTGAGAACCCACCCTACATGACTGATCTGGCGGCACTCAAGTCCGCTTGGCGCGAGGTCGACGACTGGCGCATCCTCCGGCGCATTTGGCGCGAGTCCCGATGACCAGACCAACGAATAGTGCGTTGTGAAGCTGGACAGGGAGGGCCGGAAATCAGTTGTTTATGTCGATCCGATATAAGTGAACGTCCCACGGCTTGAAGTTGTCTTCGAACGCGCCATCCTTTGATTCCAGGGTCCGGCCTTCGCCGAGCACTTCGACCTCGCGCCGCCCTGTGACGCCCCGGACCGTGAATTGTGCCCGCGTCGCGCCCTCGCGCATCGCTACGGCAAAGAGATAGGTTGCACCGCCGTGCTGCTTCGCCATCAAAGCGATGGGGACATCGTCGTTGGCCGGCGTCACCGTCGCGGCGTCCGGCAGCGTTGGGCCGTTCAGAACCGGGGCCAGCTCGGCGATCTGCCGGTTGATGCGGGTCACCGCCGCGCACATCGCCGGGTCGCTCAACACCGCAGACTCGTCGAACTTCGGCTCCCACTCGTGCACGAAGTAGATCAGGCCCGTGGAGCCGTGAATGAGCGACATCCATACCATGCAGCGCACCTGGTGCGGCGTCGGCTTGCGATCCGGGTTCTGGATGCGCGTACACTCGATACAGTTCCAGACGACCTTTCGACCCTGCGTCCATTTCTTGAGCCGTTCGACGCCGCGGGCAACGTACCATAGGTTGCCCGAGACCTCCGGCTTGGAGTGCGTTACCGGATAGATATCGAACGAGGCGATGTCACAACCCTTGACGTACTCGGGGTAATCTTCCGGATGGTTGGTCCGAACGCCGCGGCCGTGCCACCCGTCCCAGGCGACCGCCTGGCCGAGATTCAGCAGCACCGGCCGGCTCGGGTCGGCCGCCCGCATCCGCTCGTAGCCCCGTACAATCTTCTCCGGCAGAACCGGGGGCCCGTATCCCTTGCCCTCTCCGAGCGACTGGGCGTTGTCCGGCTCATCCTGATGCATCCATCCGACGATCGTCGCGTCCTCCAGGTGGCTGCGCCCCACCTCGTTCAGGTGGCAGATCACCCGCATGTCTGCCTGCTTCAGCCGCGACAACTGCTCCTCCGTCGGGCCCCTCCACAATCCGATGTAGAGATTGAATCCCGCCTCGCGATATCGCTCGGCCTTGGAAGGGTTCTGCAGCCACACTCCGATCGGGAAGAAGTCCGCACCGCCGGAGGGCCCGTGACTCCAAGCGGAGTACGGGTCCGCGGCATCGATCTGCGAAGCGCCCGAGGCCGTGATGCTCAGCAAGACAAGCCCCAGTACAAAAATCCTGTCCCCTCTCATTCTGTGCCTCCCGGAAACTCATGTCTGACGTTACAGAAGCTGCACGCGTAAACGCTCTTATACCACATACCGCGATGTTTCTCACGGCATATCGCGCGAGCTCGCGCAGGCCGACCAGACACCTCGCGGAGATGGTCATCCCAGAGGACCGCTTGGGCACGTGCGCAGGATGTGACGCTGTGAGGGAGAGGAAAATCACAACGGAGAAATCAAAAATCAAAGAGCAAAAATCAAAAGGGGCGTCCGGATGCTGGTTAGATCCGCGCGCCCGGCGTCCCTCCTCGTCCGACAAGCCTCAACCGCAGGCCGAATCCGCAATTTTGCTTTTTGCACTTTGATTTTTGATCTGTGATTTTTCCGTTGTCGCTGACAACCGAAAGGTCAATACTACTACCTGTAGGGCCCCATCGCTCCGCCCATGTCGTTCATCATATCCGGGTACATTCCGTCGTACCCTTCCGGCCCGAACTGACCGCGGCCACGGAGGCCTCCCTTGCCGAACGCGCGAAACGGCTGCGGCTCTTTGCGCTTCTCGCCTTGGATATGCTGGTACGCCGCCACAAGATCCCTCGGCCAGCACGTGACCTTGACGGGCATATGCTCGATCCGCATGCCATCGCCCGTGTAGAGCATATCATAGTATGGCTGGGGATGCAGGTTCGGCGCATTGACCTGGACCAGGTCGATGAGCAGTTTCCCCGTCGTGTAGTCCACTATTTTCGGCTTGTTCGCCTGGTCCGGTCCGGTGGGCATCATGTAGTCGGCCATGTCCTGGCTCAGCAGATTGGCGCGCGGGTCGGTGATACGGCTGTTCGTCAGGAGCCGGGAACGCGACCGGTCCTCTTCCTCCTTCGGCTCGACCTCTTTGCCGATCGACTCGCCGGGCCTGACCTGGAAGTCTTCCGTGCGCCAGTACCCGAGCCTGTAACGAGCGATTTCCACCGTCGCCGTCTTCGTTCGCTCCTGGACGTTCTTGGCGAAGAGGTACAGCATTCTCGGGATCTCGACCGGTTGGGTCACCCCGGAGTAGTCACTCCATAGAATCACCTGGTCCTTTTTATCCATATCCAACTCGACGAGTTGACTGGTCCCGGCCACCGGGTTGAACGCACCGACGCGGAGCCGGTATCGGTAGACCTTGCCAGGCTCGGCCGTGTCATCGAACCCCCAGACCAGCAGGGGTTTATCCCGCTTGGACAGGTCGGTGCGATAATTGACCAGCTCCTGGGCGAATTCGATATAGGCCTCATCCGTCGACGACTTCCTCCGGTCCGCCTCGGTCATCGCGTACGGGTCCTCGTACATCATGTCGCCGCCGGCCGCTCCGCGCCTCGACGAAGAGCGCGTCGTGGAAGTCCCCCCGCGAGGAGAACGGGCACCGCGACCGCCTCGCTCGGTTCCATACCCGTACATCCCGCTGTCCTGCCCGGTGGTCCCGGTGGCGCGTCCCCCCCTTGGGACCCGGCCGGTTGTACCGTACGTTCCGCCACGGCCCATACTGTCACGCCGGGTGTCCGTGCGAGTGTCCTGCTTGCGCTCCTTCTCTCTCTCCTCACGCTTCTCCTCCAGCTCCACCTTCCGCTGCAACGTCTTGAACTTGTCATAGAAGCTGGGAGGGAACCACTCCTCCTCGGCCGACGCAATCCGGTAGGGCTCGGGCTGCAAGAGACCCAGGGCGATGTCCTTGCGGTCGAACTGCATCATCCGGACCTCGAGCCCGCCCGGAGGCAGGTCCTCGACTCGTTCGATCACCTGGTAGAGGTCGCGGTAGCTCTCAACCCGGCTGCGGGGGACCTCCCGCCAATCGCTGTAGCTTCCGTCCTCCAGCAGTTCCTGCCGTTGCAGTTGCACCGCCGCGAAGGTCGGTTCGGCCAGGCAGGGATCCCGCCATTCCTCCTTTTGGACGTCCACACCGGCGAAGCTCGCATGGTAGCGACGGTAGACTTCCGCCACGTCCAACTTGGCCTCCACCGTCACCAGGTCGATATCGTTCGGCTCGACCTGCGCCTTGTCGTAGGTCGTTCCCGCCGTGATGTCCTGCAGAGGAACGTAGGCCACGGCCCGAATGTGATTGGCCGCCACGTCCGTCACCTCGCCGATCCGTGGCAGCTTGTATCTTCTCGCATGCCTGCGCTCCGCCTCCACCAGCCGCGGCTTCAGCGCCGGCGTGTCGTCGAGGACCACTGGCGTCTCGAACAACTCCAGGAACCCCCGCGACAGTGGCCTACTGACTATCCCGGCTACGACCGGATCGTTGGGATCGATCGGTCCGTTGAGCCGGCTGGCATACGCCTTGCCCTCTCCGGTGCTCCTCTGCCGGAGCTTTTCCCGCAGTTCTCCCGCCTTCTCCTCCTGGATGTGGCGGTCGACGCCGCCGGGCGTAAAACTCCTGTCGTCAACGACGATCACGTTGGGGCTGAAGATCACGCGCGTGAAAAACAGCAAGATACAGATGCCGCTCACGAGCACGAGCACAAGCTTCTCGACGTGGTTCTCACAGAAACGTCCGATTTTTACTATGAGGTCTTTCATTGCTTATCCTGCTATCACACAATACCTTGTTGAAGCATCCTATCGCGCTCTGCCTTTCGTTTCCTCGGCAAGAATGTCTTCCTTCACCAGTTCAGGCTTGATCTGCTCGTATCCCACCTTCTGGAAGACATATTCACAGATCAGATCCAACTCCACCACGGTGTTATCGCCGTATCGGTACAGACCGTGCTCGAATCCTTCACGATCGACGGGGGCAATGCTGCTCTCCAGGACCGTGATTTGGTTGTGCTTGAACGTTTGCGCCGGCTCATCGCCGTAGAGGCCGCGGAACGCGTGCGTTTTCACCCGGCAGAGCTCTTCCATGAACGACATAACGCTGTCGGCCCCGACGACCACCCGCACGTTGAAGTGGGTCACATCGATGTCTTCGTTGCAGAATCGCCCCGTGCAGGGGGTGGTTATCCCCTCCCTCGTGCTCCTGACGTAGGTCGGCGCCTGGGTGTCGCCGGGTCGCCTGCCCGCACGGCGAGCCCCCCGTCCCATGCTGGACGCCCGCATCTTCTTGAGGGCAAAACCGACCGCCATGACCCGCTTGATGGGGGCCTCCAGAATGTCCTCGGCGTCCCGGTTCGTCTCTCGAATCGTCGCCATGGCGTCTTCGAGCATCCAGTAGCCCAGTTGCCAGTACCAGCAGTCACGATAGGCCTTGTCCCTGTTCTCGAATTTCCATTCGCTCCAGTAGGTGTACCCTTCCAGATCGACCGGGCTGGCGTAGACCTTCGCAGCCATGGCCTTCTCCTCGCAGATTTTGTCCGCGATCTTCCGATCCATCGGCATCATCATCCGAAGGGAGAAATTCCGGCCGGTCCTGCCAAACGAAGACGTCGACCGCGAGCGCGATCCGCTGCGGCCGAACAAGGAACGATGGCTGCTTTCCAGCGCCCGCTCGATTTCCAGATTCGAGGGCGGACCGCCGGCGTTGACGCTCTCGAGCATGGCCTCCACACCGGCGATGAATTTCTGACGGAACGGCTCGAAGAGCAGCGGCGAGGTCTCGTTCGTATCCGGAAACAGGTCGTAGCTGAGCAGCTCACGCATCGTTGTTTGCTTCGTCAGCAGCTCGATTTGATTGGCGTCCCGAGCATACGCGTTGATATAGGTCTCCAGATCCTCCGCCGCACGCGCCTCGCTCACGTCCCGGATCAGGCCGTCGATCTGCCGGGCCGTCTGCACGCTCTCCGTGTCGATGGTGCTCTGGAGTCTGCCCTGCAGGATCTTCGTCGGAATGAATAGCAGCAGGGCTACAACGACGATGATGATAGGCACGAGCAGTGCCAGGTTGTTCTTGAAGAATCCCAGCTTCTTGAACGCGCCCAACAAATTCTTCATTGTCTCTGCATTGATCTCTGGTGATTTCATTCGTATTCCCTGCCTATGTCTATCGCCGCTTGCTTTGGGCTGTTGCTGTCTCCTGCGATCATTGGATCATCCCGCCGCTGGTAGTAGTCGTAGTCGTAGTGCTTGTGCTTTCCGGTGCCCCCATCCATAGCAGCTTGAGTTCCAGCGTGAACCATTGGTCGTGCTGTTTCTTCATCGGGTTGCCCAGGGGATCCTGCCGGATGTTGCCGTACGAGTCCTTCACGGGTTCGGCGCTGATGACCTCCCGGGTCATGGGATCCACCAAAATCGGCGTGCCGTTGACCGTGCTGCTCATGCCCATCATATAGGGGTCGGTCACGACCGGCGTCGTCTGGGTCGGATCCGGAATAATCTCCATCACGCCCACTCCCATGGGAACATCGAGGTCGAGATCGACGGGGCCCGTCTCCAGCTTGAAATGCTCGGCGTCCCTGGTATACAACTCAAAGGGGCTGTTGACATCGAGGGCGAGGAATTGCTTGAGGTTCTCCAATCGCGTCACGAGTCCCCACTTGCTCGGGTCGCCCCGGACGTTCGGCGGGTCCAGCAAGGCGCCGATATTCTTGTATGGGCTGTAGCCGACGATCGTGACGATGAATCCGGGATCCTTCTCTGCCTCCTGGCCGCCGCCCATGTACATGCCGAACTGCTCCATGTACTGTCGGCCGTAAATTTCCTCCATCTCGGCCATCATCTGGTCTTCATATTCCCCCATCTCTTCCATCCCGGCTGCCATCATCGCGTCTTTACGCATCATCGCCGTCTTTCCGAACTGAGCGTTCGCCAGGTCATCGGCATAGTACAGCGAGACGTGCGTGAGGAAGACCTGCTTGCGCTCGGAACGCGGGACTTGCATCACCGTCTCGACGTCGCCCCGCTCGAAGGCCGCGTAGAGGTTCTTCTGTTGGGGATTCACCTTGGCGTTCGGCAGGGCCGAGACGATGAGCTCATGGAGTTGCGGGACAATCTCACGATACTGAAACTGCTCGAACTGCTTCCTCATGCGACCCTGAAACTCGGCCTCCTGGCCCGCAATCCCCTCCGTGCTCGTGATGGTCGATCGGGCCTCGGTGACGACGCTCCTGATCGCGGATCGCGTGCTCTCGCTCCTGGCGTAGCTGATCCGGTCCAAGCCGACGCGGAAGAGGCACATCAGTGAGACGGTCAGCAGCATGATCGCCGCTCCGACGAAGTATTTCATCTTCCCGGCCCACGCCATCGACCGAGCGATGCTCGCCGGCAGCAGATTGCTCTCGATGCGGGCCATCCCGAGCCCCTGCAGACCGAGCCCGTAGACCACACCGAAATCGTTGACGTTCTCATGGAACTTCGCGGCCGATACGCCCGGCGCCACGGCCAGCCGTTTGAACGCATCCGGCTTCTCGACCGGAATTTGGACCGTTTGTTGGAGGTATTTGAGCAGACCACGAAGCTTTGTGCCGCCGCCCAGGGCGATCACCCGCGTCACCTTCACGTCCGGATTGGAACTGGTGTAGAAGCCGAGCGACCGCTGAACCTCCCCCGCCCAGTCAGTAAATACCGGCCGCATCGCCTGGAAGATTTGCCGCGCATACTTGCTGACCGGCGCGGTCCGTTTGAGCTTCTCGGCCTTGTCGGAGTTGAGCTTGAAGGTCTCCGCGATCGCCTGCGTGAAGGCGTTGCCGCCCGTTGTGATGCAGCGCTGCCAGACGCCCGAGGCGGTGCATACCACCAGATCGGTGCTGTCGGCACCGATATTGATCACTACGGTGGCCCGCTTATCGGAATTCGCCAGGTCCGGCCGGTCGAACAGCAGGTAGTTGTACAGGGCCATCGGCGCCATCTGCACGTAGCCGACCTGCAGGTCCTCACGCTCGAAGTGCTCCAGGATCGCGTTGACCACCTCGTTCTTGATGGCGAACAGGCCCACCCTCTTCTCGGGACTATCCTCGTCGCTCATAAGCTGAAAGTCCCATTGGATTTCGCTCATGTCGAATGGGATCTGCTGGGCCGCCTCGAATCGCACGATCTCCGGGATCCGCTTCGCTTCCACCGGCGGCAGCGCGACGAACCGCGCAAAGCTGTTCTGGCTCGGCACGGAGATAATGATCGGGTCGAATCCGACATCGTTTCGCTGGACGAACTGACGCAGTGTGATCGCGATCAGCTCCTCCCGCTCGGCACTACTGATGCCACTGCCCGATAGGATCTTGCCGTGCGGAATGTGATCGAAACCGATGACCTGAACCACGTTCCCCACGATCATAAGATGGAGGGCCTTGAGCGAATTATTGCCCAGGTCAATCGCCCAAACCGCATCCGATGCTACTGCCATGACAAACCTCCCGCCATTCGGTCCGCGTATACCACGTTGGTCTTGTGAACGGCTCTGAACATGCTTAAGATTATATCATATGATGCAGAGTTTTGCTATATTCACACTGGGCTGCAAGGTCAACCAGTACGAGAGCCAGCAGATTCGCCAGTTTCTCGAATCGCTCGGCCTGGCGCCGGTCGATGTCACGCAATCGCCGCAACTCATTGTCATCAACACCTGTTGCGTCACGCACACCGCCTCGGCCAAGAGCCGGCGCCTGCTCCACCAAGCCCAAAAGCACCATCCCAAGGCCGTCGTCGTCTGCGGCTGCCTGCCCACCATCGAAACGGACGAATTCAAGCCCGGCGGAGAGAACGTCCATGTTATCAAAGACCGATGCGACCTGCCGGCGGTCCTGA
>CBFDDG010000133.1:0-10521 GCA_965603505.1 uncultured Phycisphaerae bacterium
CGGCCGATTCAATCCGACCCCGAATGCGAAACTTCGCGCCGGACGTCAGCAGCACCGGAGTAGGCCGGTTCCGAGAAACAGACAACGCCACAACGTACAGGGTGATGGGCTCTTCCGGGCTCCCCCACAGCAGCGGAGCGGTTCGCAGGCCGTCACTGCTATCACCAGATCCAGGCAGCCACTTCCCGTATAGCCTGTCCGTTGGGAGGTCGCTCTGCCATGCGTCGACCGGTCTCGGGCGACGGATCACCTTGAGTTCAGTGTGGCGGTCCACTGAGGCGACGACCTGGTGTTCGGCCGGAACTTCGGCGACGCTTCCGTCCGCCAGCCGCGTCACGCGAACGCGGCCCGTGTTTACGCTGAGCATGGTTGACGACAGCTCGGCCTCGACGTTCAACTGCGTACCAAGCACCTCCAGTCTGGCCGTGGGCGTATGGATGAGCATAGGTTGGCCGTCAGGCTGCGGCATTACACTCGCCGACAGATTCCCTGCGCGGAGATGCAGCTCCTTCTGTCGATATTCCGAGATGGTCAGTACCGATTGGCCCGAAACGGTTACCGTCGACCCGTCGCGAAACGTCAATTCTGCCCACGAATCAGCCGACAAGGGCTCCAGCGTACCGCCTGGCAGGGAACGACCAACGTCGAGAGCGGGAACCACTCGTCCGCCGCCACCTGTCCACCGCACCGATCCATTCAATTCCGTGATCCGGACAATCTCAGGTTGGGCTTTCGGTCGCAAAGACACAATGCTGGCAATCAGCGCGACGACAGCGGCCGCTGCGATTGCGAGCGGCCATTTGGCGAGGAGCTTGCGCGCCGTCGTTCCTTTGCAAGGCGCCGCGTGCGGAAGCTGCTGCATGACACCGTCGACAAAATGGTCATCATCCGCGGGCAGGCGAGCCACTGTCTCGCTAATAAAACCGTCCTGTCGCGATGTGCTATCCTGAGCAATCAATCCCAGCAGGCGATGCATCTGATAACTGTCTGCCGCCATCTGTATGAGACGATCGTCTCCTGCGACAAGTGCCTGAAGCTCCGCGATTCCGGATTCGTCGAGCTCGCCTTCCAGGTAGTCGTTCCACAACTCGGTGAAGCGTTCGTCACTGTTCATGACGGTTCTCCTTCGGCTGCCATACTGGCCTCAACGCACTTGTGAAGCTTCCGACGTAACTGCCATAGCTGCTTCTTGACGGCGGCCACCGAGCGGCCACTGCGGGCGGCCATCTCGTCCAGGGGAATCTCTTCCACGTAGCGCCATCTGATAAAGCGGTGGAGGTGTTCGCCAAGCTGCCCGAGGCATATCTGCAAATGGTCGAGTCGGGCCTGCTGGATCTCCGGTGGCTCGGAACTGCGGCGTTCCAGTTCGCGGTGCAGCAGATCGGGGGCATACCGCACGTGGTAATCCGCGACTCTTCGCAGGCGAGACACCTCGGTTTTCAGGTGAAAGCGAGCAATCGTAAACAGCCACGCGGCAAAGTTCGTTCCCGGTTCGTAGTCACTGAGACGAGTGAAGGCCGCGACAAAGCTCCGTTGCGCCACTTCGTCGACATCCACCCCCGGAGGGGCATGCGTTGCCAGCCACGCCCGAAGGGGTCTTTCAAACTGGCGGACAACGACCTCAAATGCAGCCGTATTCCCGTTGCGGACGCTTCGAATCGCGTCGTCAAGCGGAGAATCGTTGCTGGAAACTTTCCTTGTCATCATATAGCTATGGCGGCAACCGTGGCCAGGTTACCCCTATCGGCCGTGAATTTTTCGAAAAAAGACAGAGCCTTGAAAGCCACAACACCGCTCGGTCGAGGGGTATCATACCCACAATGCGACGCTACGCCGCGGCCCTTTGCATTATATACGCCTCCAAAGCGAAGGGTGAGACCCCATCCAGATTCTTCTCACAACATAAGAGAAAGCCGCCCGGATCCTCGATTATTGCACGCCATCGGTCTTCTGACTGCCTTCAACACGCCATTGGCCGTCTCACGTTGCGACGATCTTTGTCCAGCCGAACCAATGAGACCACATCGCCTCATGTCTGGATTCGTGTTAGCTGGGCATGTCGCCGCGATGGTTATCGGCCCTATTGCGGGCCTGATCGTGAGTTCTGCCCGTGCCCTGGGCCGCCTGAGCAAGAACGTCGAAAGCGAGCTTAGAATCCTCCTAAGGGGACATGCTCTGTCCGTGTGGCATGGACGTGGCACATCTTGATAAAGACGCCTTGCTGACTTTCCGATATAGTCGGAGGAGTCCCGCTTTGGAGACGCAGGGATGGTCTGAACGGCGAGGGAACGGCTGTTTCGATACCGGAGTCTCCGTGCAAACAGGGCCCTGTCGGCTCGTCTGCTTCGCAGGGCCCGTCATCCGACGGCGGCGCCAATGGGTCCGGGGAGTAGACATGTTTGGGGTTGGAGGCAAATAGGCACTCGCGGTAAGGTGATAAGATCATGCCCAAGACCATGCCTCACATGACTCGTTTCAGAGACGTGTCAATCGCCCGCAAGCTGCGAGCGATCATGACGATTGCCTGCGGGTTGTCGCTGATCCTGGCAATGGCAGGGATTCTCCTTTGGGAGTGGACCGCGCTGCAGGCGTGGTTGAGCACGACCACGTTGCGCACCGCCCAGATCATGGCCGGAAGCTGCAAGGCGGCCCTGGCCGCGGGCGATACGGCGCACGTCGAAGAGCAGCTCTCGACACTATCCGCCGAGCCGTCCATCACCTATGCCTGTATTTTCGATCGGTCGGGAGCCGTAGCGGCCGAGTACCGTCGCTCGCCGGACTTCATCGAAGTGATCGTCCCGGAGATGCCCCTGGAGGCAGCCTATACCATCGAGGGCGACTACATGCTCGCCTGCGACAGCATCGCCGTGAATGAAGAGATCATAGGCGGTATATCCATCCAGTCGGATTTGGGGCCCCTGAAGGGGTTGCTGGCGGAGACGGTGCAGATCGTCGGGGTCGTATTTCTCGTATCCCTGGTCGTGGCCTATCTGCTGTCTGCGGGCCTGCAAAGACTGATTTCGGCGCCGCTGCTCAGACTGGCCGCAACCGCGAAGGCGATCACCTTGGAGGGCAACTATGCCCTGCGCGCCAAGGGTGACGCAAAGGATGAGATTGGCGTTCTGGTCCGTCTGTTCAATCAGATGCTGGACCAGATCCAACGCCGCGACCACGCCCTGTCGCACAGCAAGGAGGAACTGGCCTCTCAAGTGGACCAGCGCACCGCGGAACTCAGGAAAGCGAATGTCAGACTCCGAAACGAGGTAACGCAACACCAGCAGACGGAGACCGCCCTGCGCGAATCCCAGGCGCGATTCCAGGACGTGGCCCTGAGTTCAGGAGACTGGATTTGGGAGACCGATGAACAGTGGACGTACACGCTGGCTGCCGGGAAGGTCAAGGAGATTCTTGGGTACGAGGGCGAGGACATCGTCGGCAAGACGTGCTTCGGTCTCATGCCACAAGAGGAAAGAGACCGCGTGCGGGCGCTGTTGGCCGACTGTGCACGCAAGCAGGAAGCCATCACGGACCTGGAGAACTGGAATATCACGAGAGATAACAGACGAGTCTGCATCATGACCAACGGGGTGCCGGTCCTGGATGAAATCGGCCGACTTGTGGGTTATCGTGGAGTGGCCAAGGACATAACGAGTCGCAAGCAAACGGAGATCGCGCTGAAGCAATCGAAAGATCTGGCGGAGGCCGCCAGCAAGGCCAAGAGCGAGTTCCTGGCGAAGATGAGTCATGAGATCCGGACCCCGATGAACGGGGTCATCGGCATGCTGGATCTCCTGCGCGATACCATGCTCGATACCAAGCAGTCGCGGTATGTGGGACTCGCAAAATCCTCTGCGCGGTCCCTGTTGGATATCATCAATGACATTCTGGACTTCTCCAAGATTGAGGCGGGAAAGCTTGACTTGGACCGGCAGGACTTCGAGATCGTGACCATTGTTGAGGATGTGATTGAGATGCTCACGCAACAGGCCCACGCCAAGAACAACGTCCTGTTGTACGAGATCGATCCGGCCGTCTGCAATGATGTGGTCGGTGACTCGCTGAAGTTTCGCCAGATCCTCATCAATCTCGTGTCCAACGGCGTCAAGTTTACGGAAAACGGCAGAATTCACCTTTGTGTGAAGCAGGAGCAAGAGACGGAGAACGAGGTTCTGTTGCGCGTATCGGTGACGGATACGGGGATCGGGATTCCCCCGGGTCAAATGAATCACCTTTTTGAACTGTTCTCTCAGGTCGACTCCTCGATGACGCGCAAGTTTGGCGGAACCGGTCTGGGGCTGGCGATATCCAAACGTCTCGTCGAGATGATGGAGGGCAAGATCGGTGTCGAGAGTGAGCCGGGGAAAGGGTCTCTATTCTGGTTCACGGCCCGACTTCGCAAACAGGAGAATCCCACGCGGGACAAGGGGCGTGCGAACCCGCCTACCAGCTTCACCGGAACTCGCGTGTTAGCTGTGGGCGATCATCCAAGGGATCTGGAGGTTCTCCGGACGCAACTGACGGGATGGGGCTGTTCGGCGGCTGCGGTTCGGACTGGTGGTGAGGCCCTTGAGGTTCTCAGCAAGAGCGCAGCCGAGCAGAATCCCTTCTCTGTTGTCATCCTGGATGCCGACGGGCCGGACGCACAGGGCATGGAAGTGATCAGATGCATCATGTCGAGTTCCGACCTACGGGACTTGCGACTCATCCTGTTGGCGTCTTCTGAACACGAACCGGATCTCCCTGATTCTCTGGAAGAGGGAACTTGGCGCTGTATCACAAAGCCGGTTCGACCGTCGGAGCTGTATAACGCCTTGACGGAGATCATTTGTGCGCGCTCGCCGCAGTCGCCCCAGGCAGACCAGGGAGCCGGATCGATCAACCGGCAGATGCCGGCAACGCCTGTCCGCCATGAGGGGAGGATACTGCTCGCAGAAGACAATGAGATCAACCAGGAAGTGGCCCGGGAGATCTTGACCCGAGCCGGCTATCACGTCGATACCGCGGCGGACGGCAGGTCGGCTATCGATGCGATCGCCCGCGATGCCTATGACGCCGTCCTCATGGACTGTCAGATGCCGGAGATGGACGGCTATGAGACGACCCGAAACCTCCGTGAGCAAGAAAAGGCAGGGACGATCCTGCACCGGTCGGGTCAGAGACTTCCTATCATCGCACTGACAGCCCACGCCATCAGCGGGGACCGGGAGCGTTGCCTGGAAGCCGGGATGGATGATTACCTCAGCAAGCCCATTGATCCGGCCAAGCTGATTGAAATGGTCAACACCTATGTCGGTTCCGGAGTCAAATCGTGTGAGCGCGAGCAGGACCAGCCAGACCATCGGCCAGTCGATGGAAGGGAGGAGCCGTTTGCCGACGGCCACACGTCCCAAGCCGCCCCCATCAATCTCGAAGCCCTGCTCAACCGCTGCTCCGGCAGTCATGACTTCCTGGCGCGGATCCTGGCAAAATTCGAGACCAAGACAACAGAGGTTCTTGACGCCATGGAGCAGAGCATACGAGCGGGCGATGCGGCGCAGGTCAGGTTCCTGGCACACAGCCTGAAAGGATCGGCAGCGAATCTCGCTGCCGAATCGCTGAGCCGAGCTGCCCGCGAGCTGGAACAACGTGCCGCCTCCGGCGATCTAACGAGTGCCGAAGTCCACCTGGAAACGCTACACAGCGAATTCCGTCGATATCTGGACTATGTGACCCAGGCAACTGGTGCAGAGGGAGATAACCATGAAGATACTGACCGTCGACGATGATGAGATCGGGCTCGACCTGCTCAATCAATCGCTCACAGAGGCCGGTTACGATGTGGTCAGTGCGACCAACGGCAGAGAGGCCCTCGATCTGCTGGAGACCGAATCGGTCTGGATGGTGATCACCGACTGGGAAATGCCGGAGATGAACGGCCTGCAGTTATGCGAGGCCATCCGAAGCTTCCAGGCAGGTGGCTATGTCTATGTGATCATCCTGACCGCTCATGACGACTCGGAGGCGGTCGTCAGAGGTCTGTCAATTGGGGCTGATGACTTCATCACGAAACCGTACAATACGACCGAGTTGTGTCTGCGCGTTCGCGCAGGAGCGCGCATTCTGGCTGTGGAGACGAGAAACGCCGCCATCTTCGCCATGGCGAAGCTGGTGGAGTCGCGCGACCCAAGGACCGGTGGGCACCTGGAGAGGATCCAATACTACTGCCTCGTACTCGCCGAGTGGCTCGCCCGGCATGGGGCCTTGCCGTATCGGAAAGACCGGGATTACCGGCGGATGATCTACTTGACGAGCTCCTTGCACGATATCGGCAAGATCAGCGTTCCTGACGCTGTCCTGCTGAAACCCGGTGATTACAGCGAGCGTGAGTATGAGCTCATGAAGCGACACACCACGTTTGGGGCAGAGGCCTTGGAGTCTGCTCTGGCGAAGTCTCCAGACGTGGCGTTCTTGCGCATGGGCAAGGACATCGCCGCCACGCATCATGAACGTTTCGACGGCAGTGGTTATCCGCACGGCCTTCGAGGAGATGAGATTCCCCTCTGTGGGCGGATCGTGGCTCTGGCCGACGTCTACGACGCGCTGACCTCGAAGCGGGTCTACAAAGAAGCGATCCCGCACGAGATTGCGAAGTCCATGATAGAGCAGGAGGCGGGAGGTCATTTCGACCCTGAGATCGTGAGGGCGTTCCAGGCGAATGAAGACATCTTCCGGGACATGGCCGAGCGTTTCGTGGACGAGGCGGCGGCCGCGGGACTGAGGGGTCTGTATCCGTGTTTCTCGGGGCCATCCCTGAAAGACACACCCTGTCCCGGCACGAGTCCGTAGACAATGGTTGGTTGACGCCAGGACAAGGAGGTCCACCATGCGTACACTCCGTAATGCGGAGGTCTTGTCTCCTTCACGGGTCGATTCCGCAGCAGGTCCTTGTGGAGTTCCGACAGCCGAACTCCGGCCGGTGCCAGGCCCATCGGCAAACTCAGCACCCACATCCACACCTTGAGAAAGTCGTGAGCTGCATTGGCGGTCTTGTGGTGCAGGTCGATCCCGGGGAAGGCGACCTCGCCATTCAGGACGAAGTCCGCCTGGTTTCGTTTTTCCCAGTGGCCATTGTTGCTCCGGCACGATAGGATATGGAATGCTCTCACTTTCGTTCTTGCCACGATAAGGCGACAAGGAGAAACCATCATGAGGATTCATGTAGCTGTAGGGCTGGTTCTGGTCCTGACGCCCGGCTTGGGCTCATGGCTGTACGCTCAGCAGGCTGGTGACATTCGCGAGCTCAAGCTGGGTGATTGGGAGCCCCGCTCGATGCTGAAGACGAAGCAGAGCGTGGTCGAAAAACCGGCGTATCCGGTCATCGACGTGCACAATCATCTGGGCGGTGGGGGCGACTACCTCACGCCCGAACGTGTCCGGAACTATCTGGCCGAGATGGATGCCGCCGGGATCCGCACGGTCGTCAATCTCGACGGCGGATGGGGCCCACGGCTGAAAGAGACGCTGGCCGCACTGGACGAGGCGCATCCGGGCCGTTTTCTGACGTTCGCCCTGTTGGATTTCCGCGGCATCGACGACGAGGACTGGGGACAGCGCGAGGCACAGCGGCTGGAAGAGAGCTTCCAGGCCGGTGCGAAGGGATTGAAGTTCCACAAGTCGCTCGGCTTGTCCTACCGCTACAAGAACGGCGAGCTCATGCCGGTCGACGATCCCAAGCTGGACTCTGTCTGGGAGATGTGCGCCAAGCATGGCCGGCCCGTGATGATTCACACCGCCGATCCGGCCGCTTTCTTCACGCCGCTGGATCGTTTCAACGAGCGCTGGCACGAACTGAACGCGCATCCGAACTGGCTGTTCCATGGCGAGCGGTTTCCCTCCCGCGACGAACTCCTGATGCAGCGCAATCGTGCCATCGCCAGACATCCCAAGACCACGTTCATCTGCGCTCACTTCGGCAACAATCCCGAAGATGTGGCGACCGTCGGGACCTGGCTGGACAGCTACCCCAACATGTACATCGATATCGACGCGCGGATTTCGGAATTGGGCCGGCAGCCCTACACGACGCGCAAGTTCCTCCTGAAATATCAGGATCGCATCATGTTTGGCACCGATACCACTCCCGACCGTGAGGCCTATCGGATGTACTATCGGTTTTTGGAAACCGACGATGAATACTTCGATTGTGCGGGTGGGCACCACCGCCAGGGTTTCTGGATGATCTACGGGGTCTTCCTGCCGGACAATGTGCTGGCGAAGCTCTATCACAAGAACGCCGAGCGACTGCTCTTCGGCCTTCAGCCGGCCCCGTGAGAATCGCCGGTCAAGGCGCTGTGCATCCGGCTGGGCAGAAGCGGCCACGGATCTTTTGTGACCTACCCCAGCGCGGCCTTCGTGGCCCTGCAGATTCCTCCTCAGCTCTCCAGCGGGCTATCGCGCCGAAACCTCGCCGTGCTCATAGGCGCCGATGTCTACGACACCGTGGCCGATGCGCGGTTTGCCCTGTAGGTCCGTCGTGGTTTCCAGCCATACGGCCGTGTTGTCACCGGCGTCAATACAGGGCGAACCTGCCTGCAATCGTACGTCGTCGTCGGGTGTGCCCGCCACGTCATCCGGCCCATCCGCATCCACGAAGGCCGGGACCTGCCCCATGTTGTCATTGCCGCTCAAGGAGCCCGTCCAACTCTGGATACAGCAGTGATTGATCGCCAAGGGAGAATCCCCGGAGATCTGAGCCAACTCGTCGTAGCTGCCTTTGCTCAGGCGACTGTTGCCCCAGAGGATACAATTGGCCAGAGTGGTCGTGCCCGTCAGGTCGAAGACGCCGCCGGCCCGCCCGATCGCGTGGTTGGCGGTGAAGGTGCAGTTGGTGATGGTCGCATCGCCCAGTTCGCTGTAAACGCCCCCGCCACAATTGCCGGCGGTGTTGCCGCTGAAGACGCAGTTGATAAACGCGGGACTGCTGTGGCTATTGTAGGCCCCGCCGCCGGCGCCGACAGCGGCATTCGCCACAAAAGTGCAATTCCTCACGAGTGGGCTGCCGTGCATGTTGTATATGCCCGCACCGTCCTTATAGGCCCCGTTGCCGTTCGCGAAGCCCGCGATAATCACAAGACCATCGAGGATGCTCGTACGGCCGGCGCCGGCGGCGGTGACCACATGGTAGCTGTTGTCGCTCGCGAGGTGGGGGACACCGATGTCTCCACTGAGAATGCTCCTGTGCACAAAGGGATTGCGTTGTTCCCACGTGCCGCCGCCCGGCGGAAAGCCGCCGCAGATCGTTACTCCATCCGGCAGTTGAAAAGTCGCCGTGCGATCGCCGGGCGTTTGGCCGCCGCCCAGGTCCGGCCAGTACAGACCTTCGGCCACACGAATCTCGTCGGTGTCCGAGACTCGGGCCAGTGCTTCCTGGAGATGAATGAAGGCACTGTCCCAGCGCGTGCCGTCACCGTTGCCGGCGGCTGTCGCATCGACGTACCAGATGCGCCCGAGCGGCTTGCGAATGCTGAAGCAGGCGTCGCTGGTATCGAAGAGAGCGGCGTTGTCTTTGGACGCGATGCGAATCAGACAACGGTCCGAATCGACCGAAGGGATGGGCCAATCGTACGAGCTTGCGGCGGCCTGGCACAAGGCGATGTGTCTCCAGGTGGAGCCTTCATCCAGAGTTAGCTCGATGCTCACGATCTCCGCGTCACCCTGCACCAGCCAGCGGATGGGAAATATGCTGCCCGCCGCGAGGGTCTCGCCGCCGTTGGGAGCGAGAACCTGCAGGGCTGACGAGCTCAACGGGGTGAAGGTGGCGCGCAGCTCATAACTGCTGTCCACCACGACTGTCGTGCTTGCGGCCGCGGGATCGGCCACCTTGCCGGCGTTGACCGCCGTGCCCGTCCATCGCGAGAAGCGATAGCCGCTATGAGCGCGGGCGGCGATCGATATGGTCGTGGCGCTGCCGTAGGCAAACGCGCCCTCGCCGGGCTCGGACACGGACCCGCCCGCGCTCGCGGATACGATCAGCTCGTACTGCTGGGGGTCGTCCTCGAGTTTGAAGTTCGCCTGGAGAGTATAGTCGCCGTCCACCGTGACCGTCGTGTCAGCGAAGCTCGGATTCGCGACCTTGCCCGCCGCGACGGCCGTACCCGTCCAACCCGTGAAACGCGAGCCGCTCCCCGCCGCCGCCACGATGGACACGACGGTCCCGCGATCGTACTCGAACGATCCCTCCCCGGGATCTACCACCCAGCCGTACGCCGTCGCAGAGAGCGTGAGCGTGCTGCGCTCGGTACAGGCGTCACAGTAGAGCGTTAGTCCGGGGTTGTTGGCCACGATTTGAGGGATGTAGAGGACGCATGCGTCAGCGTTCAGGGGATTCCTATTCAGCGACAGGAGCGTCAAGTTGCTCAGGTCCGAGAGGGGGGAAATGTCGCTGATTTGATTGTCGGCCAGATACAGCCGTGTCAGATCGGCCAGGCCGGCCAGTGGCGCGAGGCTGCTGATCTGATTTTCACTCAGGCTCAGCCACGTCAG
>CBFDDG010000134.1:0-10480 GCA_965603505.1 uncultured Phycisphaerae bacterium
GGCCGCAAGGGGCTCAAGAACCAGGAGCTGGACGATGTGATGCGTTCGGTGGGGCTGCCGGAGAAGGCGTTGACGATGCGGCTGAAGAACTTTTCGAAGGGCATGCGCCAGAAGCTGGGGATCGCCATCGCGTTGATCAAGGACCCGCCGGCGATCATCATGGACGAGCCGACCAGCGGCCTGGACCCGAAGAGCGCCAATGAGTTCCTCGAGCAGTTGCGCAAGCTCCGGGAGCGGGGCAAGGCGATCCTGATGACCACGCACGACATCTTCCGGGCCAAGCAGATCGCCGACCGGGTCGGCATCATGAAGCAGGGCCGCCTGGTGGCCATGCGCGAGAAGGCCGACTTCCGGCATGCCGATCTCGAGGAAATCTATCTGACCGAGATGGCGGCCGCCGAGAGCGCGGTGTGAGTTGCCCGGGCGTCCCCGTGATGGCAGGGTGGTGCGCCAGGGTACACTCGCGAAAAAGGGAAGGACAGAACAATGGTGCGGCACATCGTTAGGTTGGCCCTCGTTCAGGGTTTGTTGCTGGGCACGCTGCCCGCCCTCGGCCCTGACCGTCCGTCGGAGGAGACTGTATCGGCGCCGGCGGCAGCGACAGCGACAGCGGAAGCTGTGGTCGATACCCGCGAGGCAGCAGAGCCGATCAGCGAGAAAGTGGATCTTGCGGCCACCGGGGAAGGCAAGACGATCACGGACGGAGAAGACGCCAATCAACCGGCAACGATTGTGAGCACCGCCTTCGATCCGAACGCCGATCCGAATCTTGTTGCCTGGTGGAAGCTGGATGGAGACACCGCCGATAGCTCGGGCCATGGCCTGGACGGCCAACCGAAGGGTGAGCCGCAGTGGGTGGAGGGACGGATCGGCGGCGCCGTCGAACTCGATGGGGTGGATGACTACATTGACTGCGGGAGTCCGCCTCGGTTGGCGATCAGGAGCCGGCTGACCGTGGCGTGCTGGGTCAAGATCGCGTCGTTCACTCGCACGTGGGAGACGATTCTGGCCAAAGGCGACAACTCGTACCGTCTCGGCCGGTTCCGTGACACAAGCCGAGGGGTCCACTTCGCCTGCACCGGGACCGATCCCGATCCGCCGTGGCTCAACAGCGTGGTTACGTTGGCGGATGACCGCTGGCACCACATTGCGGGGGTATACGATGGGGCGAGCATAGTCCTGTATGTTGACGGTCGGGAGGTTGCCCGCAAGGCGGCCGGCGGCGCGATCCAGGAGAGCGAACAACCCCTGTGCCTCGGGGAGAACTCGGAATCCGGGGGTCGGTTCCTGCGGGGGCTTTTGGATGATGTACGCATCTACGACCGGGCGCTGAGACAGGAGGAGATTGTTGTGCTTGTCGGGCCGCATGTCGCGGCCGCGGCCGGCGCAGAGGAGCCTGCGGCCGGTGTGATCAGACAGGCCGAGGACGGCGAGGTGGAGCTTCCGGGGTCCCGGCCGGGCGTGGGGACGAGTTACATGACCACCGTGCTGCTGGTCGGTGGCCTGCTGGTTCTGGTGGTGGCCATCGTGATGCTCGGCATGATGCCCGGCCGCAAAGGACAAGGCGGGGAGCCGGGGATGGTTTGGAAAATTGCCAGGAAGGAGTTCCTGCTGAACGTGATGACGTTCAAATTCGCGGTCGCAACAGTCGCCTGCCTGGTTCTGGCGGCGGTGTTCACGCCTATACTGGCAGTTGACTATCAGCGGAGACTGAAAGAGTGCCATGCAAATGTCGCCGCCAACGAGGCGGAGCTTCACAAAGTCAGCGTTTACCAGAATATCACACCCGCCGTATACCGACCGCCGAATGTCCTGTCCATCTTTGGCGAGGGGCTGGAGAAACAGTTGGGCCAATCTGCACAAATAAAGGCAGGCAGCATTCCGGAGACAGAAACCACCGCAGCAGAAGGCAACCCCTTCCTCTCGATATTTCCCACGTTGGACGTGATGCTGATCGTGAAGGTCGTCATGGGTGTCCTGGCGCTGCTGATTGCCTATGATACAATCTCGGGTGAGAGAGAGCAAGGCACGCTCAAGCTGATGCTTGCCAACACGGCGGCCCGTACGCAAGTGCTGGTGGGCAAACTGCTGGCAGGGTTGATGACCTTGATCATCCCTGTCACAATGGCATTTATCCTGACCCTATTGATACTCCAGTTCTTCCCTTTGATCCATCTGGCCGGGGCGGACTGGGTGCGCGTCCTGCTCATCTACTTCGCCTCGCTGGTATTTGTCTCGACCATGTATAACATCAGCCTGCTGTTTTCCTGCCTGGCGCAGCGATCCAACGTCTCCCTGGTATTTGTATTGTTGGTCTGGGTCGTGCTTACAACCGCGATTCCCAGCGCCAGCGTATATCTATCCAGTCATCTTCGGCCCACCGAAGCCCGCAAGGAGATGGATACACACGTAAACATGCTCAAGGAAGAGTGTGATGACAGGATCAGCAACCTGGAGCAAGGACTCGGCGCAATTGAGTATGCTTGGGGGTTTACCGCCGGGGCTTTCGGGGAGCGGACCGTCCTCATGTGTGATCGACCTACGATGGATTACTGCCAGAAGAAACTCTCGCTTTCTGAGCCGATCAGGATCGGTTATGCCGACCGAGTGTTCGAAGTGCAGCAACGGTATCTCCGTGAGTCGATCAAACGGAAACACCTTACGGACACCATGGCGCGGATCTCTCCGATCATTCTCTATGAGAACGTGGTCTTGTCCCTGGCAGGCACGGATCTGTGGGGCCACGAACACTTCAGAACACAGGTCAAGGCGTACGGCGATGAAGTCGTTACGTACATTCGCTCTCGGACAGAGAACTTCTCGTCGCCCTCCTATTTCGTGCCTCGCTGGGAGGAAGGCTATCTGGACCTGGGAGAGGTGATAAACCGTTTCCAGACGCTCTACGGCGACGGATACCTGACGGAATTCGAGAAGTTCTATAGCCAAAAGGAAAAGCAGATTCCCTCCCTTGATCTGCGGGACTTGCCTCGGTTCACGTTCAGGTCACAAGACCTGGCAAGGACCGTCCGCGCGGCCACGGGCGATGCTATGCTGTTGCTCCTTCTCGACGGCCTGGTCTTCCTGCTGGCCTTCATGGCCTTTCAAACCTACGATGTACGGTAGGGCGCGACCACGGGAAGCAAGGTTCGCGCGCAGCATGGAGTTGTTTATGATACGTCAAATCGTGTACCGGGAGATTCTTGAGAACCTTGTGAGCTTCCGTTTCGTTCTGTCCTTGCTCCTGGCCGTGTTGCTGTTTGGCGCCGGCGGCTTCGTCTTTGCCGCCCAACACAGCCATGCGTTACGGGATCATTGGAGGGACACAAATGAGAACCTTTCCAGTCTCAGTAAGGAGACGGAGCAACTCTGTGCCATCGCCGTGCACGATCAGACGGTCTACAGAAGGCCCAAGTTGTTGTCGCTCTGCGCCGAAGGCTTCGAGGAATACTTTCCGGACTCCTTCGGTTTCAACGCCTTTTCCATGCATCTGCCCGTATTCCGTAGCCGCGGTGATTTCAATGCCGGTCGCTCCAACAATATGGACTGGGTGTTCATCATTTCCATGATTCTGAGTTTCATCGCCTTGGTCTTCACCTATGACAGTATCTGCGGTGAGAGAGAAAGCGGCACGCTTCGTCTCATATTGTCCGGAGCGATTCCCAGGCATGCGATCCTCCTGGGCAAATACGCCGGCGCGATGCTCACACTGGGGATCCCTCTGCTGGTGGGTGTGTTTGTGAATCTGCTCATCGTCATTGCTTCCAAAGACGTGATGGTGTCCCCGGATGACTGGGCGAGAATCCTGGCGATCGTGCTGCTGTCGTTTCTGTACCTTTCCGTGTTTGTATTGCTGGGCATGCTTGTTTCCAGCCAAACCTCACACTCCGCCAACAGCATGGTTATCCTGTTGCTCGCATGGGTGGGCCTGGTGGTTCTGATCCCGAGTTCCGGGAGAGTCATTTCTGATGCTGTCTATCAGAGCCCCACGCAGGGAGAGCTGGCCCGAAGGTTAGGGGAAATGGAGCGACGGCTCCAGGAGGATCAGAACAAAGGCAAGTATGGCCCCAGCGCCGGGTTTTTCGCCAGAGGGAAGCCCCCTGCGAATCCGCAGGGAACGGCCCAGTGGGCGAATGCCCGTGACGACGCACGAAATCGGTTATACGAGGATCACCTTCGCAGGATGATCGCTCCAGCAGTCTTCGGACGGGTGGTCACGCGAATGTCGCCAACGGTACTGTATCAGTGTGCCTCTGAGGTGCTTGCCGGCGCCGGCGTCGCCCGATTCCAGAGTCTGCACCAACAAATCAAGAGGTACCAGCTTGACCTGAGGGAATACGTCCGCAGTAAGGACGCCGAAGACCCGGAAAGTCTTCATTTTCTTTGCGGCCACTACCAGGCCATCGACGAATGGGGAGTCATTTCGAAGAAACCTGTGGATTTCGACGCTGTACCCAAGTTTCACGAACGTGACCTGCCGTTGGGAGCATCGTTGAAATCAGCCATTTGGGATATCGGGCTGCTGGTTGTCTTCAATCTGATATTCTTTGCCGGATGCTTCGTATCGTTCTTGCGCTACGATGTGCGCTAGCCGGCCGGAGGGACGACGGACTACCGCCGGTGTTCTCAGTGCTTTCCGTGGAAACCAAGGACCTCTTCTGCCCCGAGAGGAGTCACCGACATTGGGGTTTTCAGGTCCGGAGAATGTGCTGACAAGCCTGCATCACATCGGACACGGCGACGTGCGTGGTGCAGACGAAGTCAATTCCGCGCTGACAGAAGTAGGGGTTGCCACAGGGGGGGCAGTCTGACGTGCGGAGGATCGTCAGGCATGAGGACTTCGGGGCCCAGATACGGGGATCCGTCGGTCCAAAGATGGCGACGGCCGGAGTTTCCGTGGCCGCGGCGATGTGAATGGGACCGGAGTCGCTGGCGATCACAAGATCTGCGAGCTTGATGAGCATGAAGAGAGCTCCTATGGAATGCCGGCCGGCCAGATTCTTGCAGGGAGAAACAAGGGCAGCAATGGTCTTGCAGAGCGGGTGGTCGTGATTCATGCCGTCAAGGAACACGTGGGCATCGTACGTCGCGATGAGATGGCTGACCACCTTGACATATCGTCCCGGGGGCCACCTCTTACCGGGACCGCTCCCGACACCGGGGAACACGAGAACAATGGGCCTGTCGTCGCCGCGACGGGCAAAGCACTCGTCGAGCTGCGCAATTTCCCGAGCATCATCCTCAGAGGTCCAAACCTCTGTGGTGGCATGCTCGGCTTCGGTAAGCAAGCCGGCCTTCTGGAACAATTCCATGAATCGGTCTGTGCGTTGAGGTCGCGACGCCTCGATGATCTCGTTGGCCAGAGGGAGCCTGTTGACCGGGTCCCGGGCGTTCCACCAGGGGGCGCATTCATCGCGGAAGGCGAGGCGGCGTCTGGCACCGGTCGCGTAGAGCAGGAGCAGGGCCCAGATGCGATATTGAGGCACCCATCCGGTCCCCATCGTCAGAACGGCGGTCGCGTATCTGCGCCGCCATACGATCTTGCATAGCGCCTTCAACAGCTCCCACCACTTGTAGGGTGTGTTTTCGTAGAGACAAAATTCGACGATCTGGTCGACGTAGGGACACGCCTTCAAAATACTGCCGGTCGGACTGCCCTTCACCATGACGCAGATGGGGATGTCAGGGTGTTGACGCGCCAACCCTCTGAGCACAGAAGAAAGGGAGACCATGTCTCCGATTGCTCCGGTGAAGATCAATAGAAAGCCCTCACGCCCCGGGAGGCGCTGGCGTATCCCGAATACGCGATGAAGAAACCTGGCGAGCAGCGATATTCCGCGCGGGTCTTCCTGCGACCACGCAACGAGACGCGTGACCTTCTGTGGCATTCTCATCTTCCTGTTGACCGAAAGCGAAGGCTTCAGACTTCGATGACCTCATTGAAGTTCTTAACCAGGATTGCCTTGCCCCATTCCCGGCCCTGGTTGGCCAGGAACTCGCGGCGATCGAGCTTGCGCAGCGTGAACCTCTCATTGACGAACTCAGTGAACACCTGGTGCTTACACTCCATGTAGCGGACCTTGTCTTCCCTGAAAGTAAAGATACGGTCCGTGAATCTGCTTCCCCAATGGCCCCACCACATCAGTCTGAATCCCGCGGCCATCGCCCGGAAGAGCAGGTTGTAATCCTCCCAGCTATAACCCACAAGATCTTCGTCGTAGCCTCCCAATTTGAGCCATTCCTTCTTGTAGAATCCGATTCGGCCGTGCATCAGTATCTTCTCGGCGCTGAAGGCCGCTCTCTCGGGCCGCAATTGAGCCAGGAGGTTGAGCATCTCAGCGAAGCCCGGACCTGTGAAGTTGTCCGCGTCGACGTTGGTCACGATGTCTCCGGTCGCCACTTTGAATGAGACGTTCCGCGAATGAGCCGGCCGGTAGAACGAGGGCTCCGTGGTGTGAACGTAAATCAGAATACCGGCCTCAATATAGGGCATCATGTAGTCTCTCACCCATTCATCCATCTTGTCCTGACTATTGTAGTTGAGAAGCACAAACTCCACATTAGGGTAGTTTCGATTGTGATAGATGTTGACGGGAAGCGTCACCATCAGATCATGGAGACGGTTCATGGAGTTTGTGCAAATCGAGATCTTCTTGTGGATCTTGGCGGTTTCCGGCAACGGCTCCTTCACCGGATCCCAGATGTCCCAGCGCCACTCATCCCAGACTTCCCGCATCGTTTTCCTCCATTTTAAAGCTCGGCGACATAGTTATCTCCAGGTTCAAACACAAAGCCAGTTCCACCCGAACTCAGGCCTTTTCCCTGCGTTCCTCGCCCGGCTTTGAAGGCACATCGAAATATCGCCTGATCAATCCTTCCAATCTGCGGTCCACTGTCCTTGCCTTCAAGATGTTTCGACCCCACAGGTGGATGGCGACGTGTTCACGACGTTCGGGATGAAAGTGGCATACACGAATCGGGAGATCGCTCTTCAGGTAGCGTGCGGCGAAGTTGGTGCAGCCCACATTATAGGTGGCATTCAGCACGGTTATCCGGGGCTTGTACGCCGCCTCGTTCAGGACCTGATTCAACGTGGCCTCCTCCTGTCTTTTCTCGTCACTTCTCAGCAGGGAAGACAGGTGGGCCACGATATCCCCTGCCGCCGCCCGGTAGAACACGCTGCCACTGTTGAAATCGGGGTTCGTCCGTTTTCTGTGTTGGCAGATACCCATCTCATGGAAGGGCGGGCAAGCGAACTCCACGTTCTGCCACGCATCCAGATCGTGCACCCAAAAAGCTTCGCTGCCGCAGACATCCCGCAAGAGGGCCTCGACCGCGAATATCTTGCAGGTCGTGGGCCGTGAATCGTGGAATGAAGTCCGGCGGGCCTCCACTCCCATGTACTCATAGTCGAAGTCGGTCAGGAGCAGAATGTCCTGTGCCGCCCATCCCAGGTCCAGGCTATTCTCTATCTGGGCTCGCACATAGGTCTCAAGGCAGGTGAAAGAGCGCCCTTGCTCCCCGCCTGTGCACATGGCGACCAACACGTTCTTCATATCCCGTCTTTCCTCCACATTACACCTGGTCCGAGGCCTTCGATTCTGCACGAAGGTGCGTGTCCCACACCGCTGGCTCATGTCACGCCCCCTCCCTGACGGAGCGTAGAGAATCCGTAGGTTACTGCCGAGGTGGTGGAATCGTAATATCGATCTCCTTCACCGGGCCCAGTACCGACAAGGGCTCGTCAAAGTCTTCGGGCCGTCCTACCACCAGAATCTGCAATTCGTCGGGGTGCAGGTGTGCTCCCGCCACCCGCAGAACGTCCGCCCTGGTCACTTCTTCTATGCCTCGTTTCGTTCTCTGCAGGAAGTCGGCCGGATAGCCGTAGTATTCGTAGGCCATCACGCGATTGACGATCTCGCTTTCCGTGTCGAAGTTGAAGACAAAGGAGTTCAGATAGCTCTCCTTGGCAGTCGCGAGTTCTTCCTCGGTCACTTCCTCCTGCCGAATCTTGCGCACTTCATCAATCAGGGCCCGAATGGCGCGTGCCGTGCTTTCGGACTTGGTCTGGCATCGAATGGAGAACGTGCCGGGGTGGCAATAGTGCATGCCGTAGGATCCGCCGACGGAGTAAGCCAGGCCTTGCCGGGAGCGGACATTCTTGAAGAGCCGGCCCGTGAAGCTGGCGCCGAAGATTTGATTCATCACGCTCAGGGCGTAGTAGTCCGGATCGTTCATCCGCCCGCCGATATGTCCCAGGATGATGCTTGCTTGATTGACTCCTGTTTTCGGGACGAGGTTGACCGTTCTTCGGTACTCGTAATTGACATCCGGCGACTCCAGTGGGACCGGCTCGACGCGCGTCCACCCTTCGAATGCCTTCCGGATCTTCTCGATCATCTCCTTCGTTGTGAAATCCCCCCATACGGCCACCATCATGTTGTTCGGCCCGAAGTACCGCTGGTGAAATGCAACCAAGTCACCGCGGGTGATATTGTCGATAGTGGCGTACTCGGCCTGGCGGGTATACACACTGTTCGGGCCATAGATGAGCCTGCCGAATTCACGGGAGCCGATACCCCCGGCCGAATCATTGCGCCGCGAAACGGCGCTGCACATCTGCATCTTGGCCAGGAGGATCTTGTCTTCTCGAAATGCGGGATTCATCAGGACCTCGGCCAGAATGGCCAAGCCGGTGTCAATGTCCTCCTTCAGGACAGACACCGATGCCCCCCCCGAATCAAGGCCGATACCCGTTTCCACCGAGGCCGCGATGCTCTCCAACTCTCGATCGAGCTCGTCCCCCGTCTTGCCGGCCGTGCCGCCGGTGCGCATTACCGCGCCGGTAATGGCGGCCAAACCGGTCTTGTCGGCCGGCTCGTAGATCGTACCCACACGAATGGCGGCGGAAATCTTGATGAGCGGAAGCTCGTTGTCTGCGAGCAGGAACAGCCGCATGCCGCTGCACAACGTTACGGATTCAACCTCGGGGACTCTGATGTCCGACAGGTCGGGGTATCTCAACTGTCTGTAATCTTGCACGGCCTGGTACGCTTGCACGGACGCCGCCAGGGAGGAGAACACCGCCAGGACCAGACCAACCCTGATTGCACTGCATCTCTCGTAGATCATCGTAGCACTCCTGACCCACATCATTTCGCCGTCTCGACTGTCTTGATCATACCGACCGTCCGGTTCTTCGCGACAAACCAGGTCCGCGCCACCCGTTGGATGTCCTCCGGGGCAACTCGCTCAATCTGATCAAGCTGCCTGAACAGATTCCGCCAGTCGCCGGTAGTGGCCTCGAAGAAGGCCAGTTGGCTGGCAAGCCCTGAGGTGGAGTCAAGCCGCCGAATCAGGCCGGCCCGAGCGCGCGTCTTGGCTGTCTTCAGCTCCTCCTGGCTGACCGGCTCATTCTTGAGTCGCTCGATTTCGGCGTAGATTGCCTCCTCGCACTCCTCGTTCGTGTGGTCTTTCGCCGGCACGGCATAGAAGACAAACAGTCCGGGGTATTTCTTGCCGGGCCGGCCGTGAAAGCAGGTGGTAGTGATTGCGATCTTCCTTTCCTTCACCAGAGCGGTGTAGAGACGCGCCGTCCGGCCACTGCCGGCGATATCCGTGATCGCGTTGAAGGCGGCGTCATCCGGGTGGTTCATGTTGGGCTTGTGGTACCCGATGAACACAATTGGCTGCGCAGTATCCTCCACGACCACGCGGCGCTCGCCTATCTGGGGTGGCTCCTCCGTCTCCACGGGGTCAGGTGGGGGGCGGTAGGGAAGGCGACCGAAATATGCCTGCGCCAGTTCCTTCATCCAATCGGGATTCACATCGCCCGCCACCGCAATCGTCAGATTGCCCGGACGGTAGTACTTGTCGAAGAACGCCCGGGCCTCGGCTCGCGTCAACGTCTTCAGATCGCTCATGTGCCCGACCGACGGCTCACCGTAAGGATGTGCCTTAAAGGCAATGGCCAGGAACTCCTCCCCCAATCGCCCTACCGGATTGCTTTCCGTACGCTGCCGCCGCTCCTCCATCACTACGTCCTTTTCCTTGTAGAACTCTCGCAACACCGGATTGAGGAACCGATCCGACTCCATCAGCATCCACAGCTCGAGCTTGTTCGACGGCGACCTGGCCACATAGACCGTGGCATCGTAGTTGGTCGCGGCATTGACGCCGACGCAGCCGGCCCGCTTCAGCACTTCCTCGAACTCATCGTGCACGAGCAGTTTCTGCGCCTGCTGCCGGCTTTTCTCGAACTCCCCGCGCAGTTCCGCCAGCCGCTGCTCGTCGGCTTCGTCGCCTTTCCTCTGTTCCATCCTGATGGCGTGGCAGGTCTCGTCCATCCTGGCCATCAGCTTCGCCTCGGTTTCGTAATCCTTGGTGCCGATGGTCTTCGTTCCCTTGAACGCCATGTGCTCGAGCAGATGGGCCAGCCCCGTTATGCCCTTCACCTCATCGGCCGCACCGACGTTTGCGTGGG
>CBFDDG010000135.1:0-10476 GCA_965603505.1 uncultured Phycisphaerae bacterium
GCGAGTCGAGATACGCTTTCAGCTTGAGCGGGTCCGAGTGGAGCGGGATGTGCGGATTGTACCCGAGGGCCTGAATGAAGTAGTCGCCGTCGACGGTGCCGAACTCGACGTATTCGAGGCCGTGGTCCTTCGCGAACTGGCAGGGGACTTCATAGGAAACGTCGCAGTGCCGCCAGTTGTCTACGTGCATGCCCAGTTTCAACATCGTGTGCTCTCCTTCAATTTGTGAACCTGCTTATCGCCTGTCGTGAGAGCCCATCCTACCGTGACGGCATTGACAACACCAAGAGAATATGTGCCGGGATTCCTTCTTCCGTATGCGACTACGTCTTGTGACAGGCCAGGTCCTTTCTATCACGCCGAGCGAACTCGAGGCCTGTGGCCGGGAGCGCTTATGTAGGGTGGGTTCTCAACCCACGCGTGAAACTCATGCGGATTTGTCAGGCTACGGGGCCGTAGCGTGGGCCGAGGGTCTGGGCCAATTGTCTGCCGTAGGCGAGCAGTTCCTCGCGCTCGGTGTCGGTCAGCGGCTTGTACCGGCGGGCGATCTCCACGTTCTGGATCGCCTGTTCCATCGTGAACGGGCCGACGTTGGCCACGCTGACGCCTTCGAGATCCAACGCATAGGCCAGGGCTTTCGGCAGCCGCTCCGGGGGCGTGTTGCAGCCGATGCCGCCATTGCGGTGGTTTCGGAATCCGCCCTTGATGCCGGCGTAGACCTTCATGGCCACCACGCCGATGTTGCGTTTGCGGCATTCCGGCAGGAGCTTGCCTTCGAAGTCGTAGATATTCCGGTCGGCATAGTTCATCACAGGCATGACCACGTCGATCTGGTCCGTCTCGAGCATTCGCAGGAAGCGCGGCGGCCGGGCGTGTCCGGAGACGCCGATGAAGCGGATCTTGCCCGCCTCTTTTTGCCTGAGCAGGTATTCCAGGATGCCGTCCTTCGCCAGGACTTTGTCGATGTCCTTTCCGCCGATGTGGTGGATGTGGACGAGGTCCAGGTGGTCGGTCTTGAGCGTTCGCAGGGACTCCTCGAATGATTTCTGCGCCCGCTCGCCGGAATCGGTCCAGCACTTGGTGACGAGGAAGACCTTGTCGCGCCGCGAAGGCAGCACTTGGCCCAGAGCCTCCTCCGCGATGCCGTAGATGCGGGCGGTGTCGACATAGGTGACGCCCCGGTCGATGACCTCGGCGAAGATCTTCGCGGCCTCCGATACGTCGCCGCGCGCCTCGCCGATTGGGGCCGTGCCCAAGCCCAGGATCGTGACTTTGGCGCCGGTTCGCCCGAGCACGCGCGTGGGCAGTTCCGACCGGGTGCCTTCTGTAGCTCGAATTCCCGAGGCGGCCATCACCAGTCCCGCGCCGGCCCCGGCGGTCTTGCGCAGAAACTCCCGCCGGTTGAACCTCAATGCGGATACCGTCCCTTCTTCAGCAGGAATCAGAGTCTGGCCCATGCTTACGGCCTCCCGCCTTCGTCCTTCCAGTTCCACCATTTGAGCAACTCCGGATCGGGGTCGCTGTTCGAAGCGTAGTATACCGCGCAGCGGAGTACATACAACATGCATTGGTCGACGGGCGAAGCCTTGAAGTCACAGAGTTTCCGATAGAGCTTTTCCGGGTCCTTGCCCTTGAGCTGGTCGATGGACGTAATGCCGAGATGACGCAGGTCCTCGGCGATGGATTTCCCGACACCGGGGATTTGTTCGAGTTCGTCTTCTTCCGTCATGCCGCCGGCTCCTTTCTCTGACTGGCAAACGTCAGCACATATCCATTGCAGTCACGGATGTAGAATTCCTCCGTGCCATAGAACGTGGCATGCAGGTCTTTAACGATTGTAACCGTATCCCTGATATCTTCATAGAGCTCTCCCGCGTCGGTGACCTGGATATAGATGGTGATGGACCCCCCGATCGGTTGTTCGGCACACGCAGGGAACTCCTCGGATAGACTCTTTCGAGATTGCAGCATGAGCTCAACGTCATCACGCCGGATGACGGCAAAACCCAGAGGCGTATCACTCTTGCGAGTTGTGACCATCTGACGGCTACCTTCAGGGACGCCCAGAACGAGGCTGAAGCCCAAGACCCCTTCATAGAAATCCAGGCTTTCGTTGACGCTGCCGACCATGAGATTCGTCGTGATCTTGCTGTACATACAATCTCCTTTCCTGGTCCATGTGTTTTTCTCATCACTGTAGGGGGTAGGCTGGCAGCCTGTATTGTACGAAACGGACACGGATTCAAAGATCGCAGTTGTCGAGTACGGCCGACGGGCTTGCCCCGTAGAAGCGGTTAAAGTCATGAATGAAGTGGGCCTGGTCATAATACCCCGCTCCCAAGGCCACCTGCAGCAGATCCGGCGATGGCCCGTGACGCAGCATGTGGAGGGCATTCTTGAAACGAATGATCTTGCAGAAGGTCTTGGGACCCACGCCAACCGACGCGTGGAATCGTCTGCGCAGATGGCGCGGGCTCCAGCCCGCGATGCGCGCAAGCTGCGAGATCGTCACACTCCCCCGGCAGGCTGATATCGTGTCGAGGACCTTCGCCAGAGTTGGATCCTGCCTGTCCGATGGGAGCCGTTGACTCAGGCTGCTCTCGATAATCTCGAAACGTGCTGGTATCTCAGGGCTGTCGGCGAGCTGTTCGGCGGAGGGAAACGACGTCGGCAGACTCTCAAGCGGGACGATCCGGTCCGTCAATTCGCGGACCGGTATTCCAAAGAAGTGCCTGAAGCCGCCGGGGGCAAAGCGGATTCCGAGATACTCCGCCCGGGCGGTCAGATCCTCAAATATCGGCGTGGTCATCGTCCCAACAACGTAAGCTTTGTAGCACTCGGCCGGACTTCTGCGAACCAGGAGAATGTCCATACAGCCATCCGGCACAACACGTTGCTGCCTCGGAGCCACCAGTGCCCCATCGCATCGGATTGTCCAGAAATTGCGCAGGAAAGGGCGTAGGCGCGGCCCCGGACAGTATCGGCACAACCGAACGAGGCCGGATTGCAGCATGTTGTCCTCCCTGTGCTGGGGCCGCTCCGATCCGGTGCCAGGTCTCACTCGTTGGCCTCGGCGCTCATTCGGATGTGATTCGCTCGAGCAGCTTGCTCTTGATCGTCTCATAGTCGGCTTCAGAAATCGCTCCCTCATCCAAGAGCTGCTTCGCCCTGAGCAGTTCATCTTTCGGGTCTCTGGACACCTTCAGCTTGTAGAGGCTGTATATCAGCACGCTGATGAACAGGGTAATCCAGACGGCAGCTTCTGACCAGCTATCCATCGGGCACCTCCCTTTCCTGATTCGCGTCGGCCAACGTCCGGGATCTTTCATTTACCGTCATAAACGGTGCTCCTGCACGGTACGTCAGAGCATTTTGCCTGAACGACCTCCATGGACTCCATGCTATCACAATCCTGTTTGCATGCCACCCACTACTTGGTAAATCCGGGCTCAGGCAAGTCCAGGGTCTACCGATGCGCCAAGATGCCCGCACACGACCCGTGGCAGGTCGGTGAGTCTGGGCCGGATATCGAGATTGCCGAACGGGCGACTCGGCGATAGACTGGCGACTTTGGTGAACTGTCGTATCGGGGGATAGACCCTATGAAGTACCCTCAGGATTGTGCCTTAGTCACGATTCTGCTGTCTACGATGCTTGCCGGCTCTGCCGGTGCATCCGCGCCGACGGATGTTCGGCCGCAAGATGCTTTGGTTGTGATCGTCAGCCGCAACTTCGTCGGCATGGGAGCAGGCAACGGGTTCGTCGTTGGCGACGGCACGCTCGTACTCACGAACGACCACGTGGTTGTTGAGAAATCCTCCGAGGGTAAGCATCGCGTGGAAGGCTTCGTCTCGGTCTTCAGCCCCTATCTCGGCCAAGCGTGCGACGTCCGAATCCTTGCAAGCGACGAAAGGCTGGATCTGGCAGTGCTGGAGGTCCCGTGGAAGGGCCATCCTGCGCTTGCTCTGGCAGACGCGAACGCTATCACATCCACCCGGTCCGCCCGGGTGCTGGGTCTGCCCACGGTCATCCAACGCGTGGAGGCGTGGGATGCAGGCGGGTCGTCGGTGGAGGAATTCAAGGCGGATGCCGAGGAATTGCCCGTCGGTTTCATCGGCGCTCGCAGGGGCGACCCGCGAGTGGTGATGCTCACCGGGACCGGACGGCTTCGCCCCGGATGGAGCGGATCACCGATGGTGCTGCCGGACGCCGGTACGGCTATCGGCTGCTTCGCCAGCATCGATGCCACGGTGCGCGGGTCGCAGGTGCTGCGGCGAGACGCCAGAGGACCGGCGGTCTGCCAAGTGTCTCAACTCCTTGGCGACGGCTGGAGCGGACGTTTGGCTCGCTCTTCCCAGGTGCGTCTCGATAGCCCTGAAGACGCTCACGAGACCTGTTCGCTGGCGCTGAAGGCCTCGGCTCTCTTGCGGCCCGGCGGCTATGAGTGGGTCCCCGAATTGATCCATGCGTTTCTCGAACTCAGGCCGGACAGCGTCTTCGGCCACAGGGTCCTGGCGTATGCGAGTGAAAAGCTCGGGCATACGGACGCCGCACGCGAGTCTTACGAACGAGCCCTGGAGCTGGACCCGAACAGCTTCAGCGTTCAGCTTCTGTACGCGCAGTTCCTTGCCGACAACGGTGAGCAGGAGAAGGCATGGCGAGTCCTGGAACCCCTGGCGGGCTCGGGCCGCTCCAATGACCTTGTGACGATCGCTCTCGTGAATATCCTGAGCGAGCAGAGAAGATTCGATCGCTGCCTGCAGATTCTCGAGAATGCCGTCAAGGTCAGTCCGAGAAACGGCTATCTGTGGCAGCAGATGGCGGCCTGCCGTCTTCAGTTGCGCGGCCCGCAGGCGGCCATCGGTCCGCTGACACGCGTTGTTGAGCTTCTTCCGGAGACCGGATCGTTCCGGGGCACGCTGGCGCGCCTGCTGGAGACGATGGGGGTCCTGGACGAGGCCGAGAAGCAGTACCGCAAACTGTTGGAGGTCGAGCCGGAGAATCCCGTGGTGTATTATTGGCTGGCCCGGTTCCTGAGGGAACATCGTCCACAGGCCCGGCGTGAGGCGCTGACCGTGGCCGAGAAGGCGCTCGACCTGCCGCCTCATTCGAGCCTGCCGAAAGAGAAGATCGAGGAGTTGATCGGCGAAATCCGCGGGGCGTTGTCGGCCGGGTAGAAACGGAGCCGAATGAAACATGAAAAGTAACGGCATGGGCCTGCAGGTCAGAATCCAAATAGTCGCCCTGATTACCTTGCCTCTGCTCGTCAGTCTGCCGACTTCGGCCCGGACCGCAGAGACGTCTCGCCCTGAAGATGCCCTGGTGCTTGTGACCTCTCGCGTCTTCGGGACCAGCAGAATGGGCCACGGGTTCGCCGCTGGGGACGGCACACGAATTGTCACGTCCAGCCCGGCGGTCTTCGACCAGGCGCCCGGCGGCCAACACCGGCTGGTCGGCTGTATTACCGTTGCCAGTCCCTACCTCGGCGTCGTGGCCGATGCGAATCTCCTGGCCTTTGACATGTACAGGTCTCTTGTGGTGCTGGAAGTCCCCTGGCGAGGCCACCCCTCTCTGAAACTCGCCGGCGACGCAAGCATCGCCGATGCGGGTCGGGCCGTCCTGGTCGGAATGCCGCAAGTGCTGGCGGCCGTGCGCACGGGGCAGTGGGATCGGCTGGAAGGTGATGTGCCGTTCGAGCGAATCTTGGCTCCCGTTGACTATGTGGCCCTGCGGCGAGGAATTCCCCATGTCCTTCGGGTCATGCCGACGGAGAGTATCGGGGCCGACTGGAGCGGCGCGCCCATCCTGACGGCCCAGCGGCGTGAAGCCGCCGCCGTTCTGTCCACGCTGTCCTTGCGGGACCGCACGGCCGATGGCCCCGTCTTGAATCGAGCGAGGTCCCTGCTGACCGGCTCGCCAGAATCAGAGAACGCGCCGCCGGTCCGGGATGCGCACGAGGCTTTTCTGCTTTGCCTGCGGCTCTCGCGCTCTTTGCGTACGCGCCAATACGAGCAGGCGGCCTCGCAAGCCGGCAGACTCATGGCCCTGCGGTCGGACTGCTTTTATGGTTACCTGGAGGCGGCCGAGGCCGCCGAAGGACTGGGCAGGCCGCAAGAGGCCGAGCAACTGCATCAGAGAGCTCTCGCCCTCGCACCGGATTCCATGACGGCGAGCTTGTCCTATGCGGTCTTCCTCGAACATCAGGACCGGCTTGACGAGGCCATGCGCATCCTGGAAAGATTGTGGCAACATTCGGATAAGAGGCCGTATCTCTCGGGCTATGTCTACGCCGTGCTGGAGAAGAAACAACAGTACGGGCGCTGCATCGAGTTCATTGAGGAGGCCCTCAATATCGAACCGAACAATGCCTACGCGTGGATCGATCTGGGCAACTGCCGGAGCGCTCTGGGGCAGTACGGGCCAGCAGCCGAGGCATTCGGCAAGGCAGCCCAACTCCGCCCTCAGGAAAACTCCGCCAGGCGCGCGCCGGGCCCGCGCGATTGACGCCCGCGCGGGAGAGCGGGCGCAGCGAATCTACACAACGCACGGTTGCGATTCCGCCTTGACAGAGGCGAGATTGCTGCCGTGTAGCACGCCGCCATATCTTCAATCCCTACAAAAAAGCGAAAATCGGGGCGAAGGATTTGCGTGACTTTTGATGTATATAGATAGTGAAACGGCCGCCGTTTTATAGAGCGTGTCCATGGACCAGGCAGAAGAAAGGACCCTCGTCCGACAACTTGTGAAGATGGATGAAGGGGCATGGGAGACCTTTTGTCGAGAGTACTCCGTGCCCTTGCGGGAATTCGTTCGCGTGCAGTTCGGCTGCACTCGCGAGACCGCTGAGGATGTTGTGCAGATGTCCCTCGTTCGATGTGTCAAATCGATCAAGAGTTTCGACCCTTCGCGTGGAAGGTTGTTTGCCTGGCTGAAGGCCGTCTCAAGGAATGAAGCCCATACATCACTGCGCAATCAAGACCCGCCCGGGACCGGGGCACGCGCGTCCGGTTCCCGGGGCATCCCATACGGCGCGATCGAGGACATAGATCATGCTCTTCTCCCGGATGAGGTCCTGGCACAACGGGAAGTTCAACTGCTGATTCACGAAGTGATGGTGGAACTTCACAGCCGGTACCGGGAGGCTCTGGCTCTCAAGTATCTGGAGAGTCGAAAGGTGTCTGAGATGGCATCGCAAATGGGGCAGTCGGAAAAGGCAACGGAGTCACTGCTGACCCGTTCCCGAGAGGCCTTCCGAAAGGTCTTCCTCAAGAAGCTCGCGGATAGCAGCGCGGGCAAGGACGGACGAATCCCATGAGACCGGAATCCGACCATAAGGTTCTTGAAGAGAACATCAGGAAGCTGTTGGCTGTCGCGGCCGAGCAGAAAGACCTGGGCTTCCAGGAGACTGTCTGGCAAGTCGTGCGCACAGAAGTCGGCAGACAGCGATTCGCATCGAGAAGAAAGCTCGTGCTGGGAGGGCTTTCCGCTGCCGCCGCCGTGGTTATATGCGCACTCGCTTGGCTTCTGCTCGGTCCCGCAACCGAACCGGTCGGACGAGTCCGCGCCGTTTATGGATGGGTTGAACTGACAGAAGGCGATTCGGCAAGAAGAATCGTGGGAGAAGAACCGTTCTTTGCCGGCCAGCCGGTCAGGACGTTGTCCGGCAGCCAGGGCGAGATTCGATTAGAGGATGGCAGCAGGCTCGTGCTGGAGCCTCGTACGATTGTCCAGGTGGCGGATGAAGGACGGGGGTTTCGCGTACGGCTTCAGAGAGGGACTGTGGATGTTGAAGCGGCTAAACAGCAGCGTGGCAGGTGGCTGGCCGTGGAGACCCCGGGTTCAAAGGTCAGGGCTCTGGGAACGGCCTTTGACGTCAGGCTGGTCAGACGTCCCGACGGGACCGGGCGAACCAGGGTGAATGTCACATCCGGGACCGTGGAGCTCGAATCCGGCGGAGGGAGGATCCTGCTGTCTCCGAATACAGAAGGCGTGGCGGATGAAGGGGAACGCCCGCAGCGACATTTGGCGGACCTGGAGTTGAACGGAATTCTTCAACTCCTTGACAAGAACAACGAACTCGCGCGGCAGCGGAACAGCAGGGCGGGACGGCCTTCGATTGTCCGCTTCAAGGGTGGCAGTACCGCCGCCGTATGGACACTGGCTCACATCAGCGACTTCGGGCCACGTGATGGAACGACGTACTCGCTGCGGCTCAAATGCCACGCTTCGAAGGCCAGGGTCTTCACCTTTGACGGACAAAGGGTGCCTGTGAGCAGTCAGGGACGTGAGTTGAAGATCGATCGATTGGCTCTGGACCCTGCGTTACGGAGGGACACAAGGCTCATCCTGGAACTGCCGGAGGTGACCGGCGTCTTTCAGGCCGAATCCGCCGATGGAGTTCAGTTCCGCCGGCCAGCCGGCCCTCGTGGCGTCGTTACGCTGATCCAATTCCACCTGCCGGCCGCCGCTAACATCGAGAGCATTTTCCCGACACCGGTAGAGGTAACAACGAAGCTGGATAGACAGGTCATTACAGTCGCAGCCGACGTAGACAGGCTCGTACTCTGGGAATAGAGATCTCAATCAAGGAAAAGCGAGGTGACCCCATGTTATACAGGAAGACAATCAGCATCTTCATCTATGTATCAGCGTTTTCTTTCCTCCTTACTCATGAAACCGACGGTGCTCCGGCCGGAGGTGTGGACCTCCAATTCTCTCTGGAGCCAAAACCCGTCACGGTGGACATCTCCGGAAAGGTATCGGACCGGCAGACCGGAGAGCCTATCGAGCATGCCCTTGTGCGAGGCCACATCGTGGTCTGGCGATATCAGGGACCCGACCTGTTCGAGCGGTGCCCCTACGAGGAAACCAGAACCGATTCCCAGGGCCGGTATCAGTTGCAGTTCGTCACTGCCCTGACGACGTCGGGACCGATGAAGGAGAAGGACGGATTGTGTGTGGACGTTGGCGCCCCCGGATACGAGACCCGGCCGAAATATGCGAGGCCCGATGTCACGCCCGAGAACACACAATACCACGACTTCGACTTCACGCTGGAGCGGGGCCGGTTGATCAAGGGAACGGTGGTTGATGAGGACATGAATCCCATGGAGAGCGCGGTCGTCCGGCTTCAAGGAGGGCTGAACGGAGACTGGGACTTCTTCGGATCGACGGGCAAAGCCGTAACCGACGAGAGCGGGAGCTTCGAGTTGTGGATCGGCAAAGCCCACGGGCGCTGGCTGAACATCTCGAAGAGAGGTTACGGCGTCTCGTTCATTTGGGATTATCTGGAGCGAGGCGATTTGAAGACAATCAAGCTCCTGCGCGGCGGACAGATCAGTGGAACCGTGGTCGATGCGGACGGCAACGGCATCGCCAACTGCGAGGTGTCGGTCCGGAACTATCCTCGCGGCCTGATCGACAAAGTCCTTACGGACAGCGAGGGCAGATACCTGCTTCGCGGCGTGCCGGGAGATCCGAGCATCATCGAGTTCTATAAGACAAAGAATCGAAGCTATCTGGAGGAGTGGGGCCAATCCGATGTCTACGCGCGTCTCGACCCGGAGATGAACCTCGCTGCGGTGCCGCAATACAAGATCCTGGCCCGCGATGGCCAGACGGTCACGGGCCCTACCCTCGTTGTTGGAATCGATGCCAGTGTTTCCGGCAGGCTCATTGCCTCGAACAGCACGTACGGCCTTGGTGGACTGCTCGTGCGCCTTGACAGCAGTTGGGGCAATATGGTGGAAGCGAACGTCGCCGGCGAATTCCGATTCCCGTTTGTCTCGCCCGGCGAGCACCGGCTGACCGCCTACCTTCCCCACAACCTGCGTTATGACTACGGCATCGGACGCACGGAAATCGACGTCATAGCGGGCCGGCCCATGGAGAACGTGCAAATCCACCTGGAGAATCTTGCGGAACTGCGGGTCCAGTACCTCGACGCCGATGGAAATCCCCTTCAAGGCATCACGGCGGGCGCCACCCGGTCACGGGATGGCAGCGGCGCCTGGACGGAAGGGACCAAGTCCGACGGGGCCGGCTGGGCCGTCCTGTACCTGTATCCGGGTGGAGTGCAGTATGTTCGCGGCTTCGATCGCTCGGGCGATCTTGTGGCGGAAGGGTTCGAGCAGGTCGAGCCGCAGGCCGGAGATACCCTCGGGAATCTGCGGATTGTCATGGTCTCCGCCGGCCGCCTCCATGGCCAACTGATGGGCCAGGATGGCGCGCCTTTGGCGGAGGAAACCGTAGAATGCAAAATCACTTTCGGCGACGGCGTCCGGACAAGGCACCCCCTGAAAACCGATGCGGCGGGTCGGTTCGAGATGGAGAGAATCACACCCGGTGTCATCAGGCTGTCGATAGAAATCGGCTCCGTCCTCTTCAACGACATCGTCGGTCCGGCGTTTGAGCTTCGCCCCGGGGAAACGAAAGACCTCGGCCGGATCGTGCTCAAGGATGGAATCGACAAGGAAC
>CBFDDG010000136.1:0-10422 GCA_965603505.1 uncultured Phycisphaerae bacterium
TGGTGGGTTGAGAACCCACCCTACATCATTGGGCGCCGGCCGACGGATGGCCGAAGCCGATGTCATCGATATAGAGCAACCCTGCACCATCGCGCTGCGGATTGTCCCGGTCGCCCACGCCAACGTAGATCTTCTCGACCCTGCGAAAATTCACGCCGGTAAGGCTGCTCAGCGGGATCTGCCACTGGGTCCATTCCGTGACGTTCGTGATCGCCGGGTCCGGATGGACGGCCACGGTGGACTTGTTGCTGCTGTCCTGAACGACCACGTAGAATGGGCTGGGATCGTTGGCGGGCTGCGCCACGCCGATCTCTGCGACCTGCCACGGGCCGCCCACGCCGGGGGCGGAGATATTCGAGTACTCCGCGATCGTATAGACGTTGGGGCTGTGACTGGTCACGGCCAGCCCGACATAGACGCTGCCGGTCATGCTGACCGGCTGTGGATTCCAGGACATCGCCGTCCACGCGACACCATCGGTCGAGTAGAAGCAACTGAAATCGCTGCCCGAGCGCTCCAGCTTGATCCAGACGGGGACCTGCAGGGCGATCTGCTCGGGCGTGGCTACCGACGTGTCACTCGTGGCCTCGCCGGCGGCGAGTGTTCGGGCCTGGAAGCGGACCCCGTTTCCGGGCGTCGCAAAGACGGCGGCCCACCGCGATCCCGGATCGAGGGTCTCGCGGACCATCAGGCCGGCCTTGGCCCACGGATCGGTATCGTCGATGCGATCGACCCGGGCGATGATCGTGACATCGCCGGTGAGAGACTTGTAGGCAAAGCGAAACTCATCGGCCGTGCCGAAGATGTCCGTCCCGGCGGCGCTCATCGTGACCGCGCCGTCGGACGTCTCCTCGAAGCCGACCGGATTGCCTCGCACGTACAGGCTGAGCGTATCGGCGCCGCTGATGGTCCAATCCTGCGGCGGATCGAAACTCCGCTCGGCCTCCGAATAGTACGGGGGATTGACGTTGTTGTAGTCGAGAGGCATCGACTGGCTGCCGCCGTGAACGATCGTCTGCTCGGCGAACGGCGCCTCCCAGTAGCCGACGGTCGAGCCGGTGTTGTTCGTCAGGCCGTCGAGCCAGGTCTGCCAGATGGTCGTGCCGGCTTCGATATCGTCGGTGTAGCCCTCGAAGTCGTCCACGACGGCGTACTCTGCCGTCGTGAAGCTCCAAAGATCGCTTTCCCAAACGCTGGGAATCTCGGCCTCGTTGGCCTCAGCGACCTTCCAGTAGTAGGTCGTTCCGAAGGTCATAAGACCCGGATCGTAGCTGGTCTCGCTGACGGTTTCGGCCGGGACCGTACCGTCTGCGACGGCCTGTTGGTCCTCGTCGAACCAGACCTGATGCGTGACGGCCTCTCTGCCCGGTCGCCAGCTCAGCATGGCATCCACGGCCGGGTCCGTCGCCCCGTCCGCCGGCTTTGGCTCTCGCGGCCGGACCGGGACGTAGAAGAATCGCACTTCACCCAGCCCGTACTGGTCGAATACGTCGCCCCAGTTGCTCTTCACCGTCAGCTTGACGAACTTCGCCACAACACCGCCAAGATCGATGGCCTCAGGCGTATAGGTCTCCGCGCCGGGCGCCTGGGCGAATTCGAGATCGCCAAAGGTTGTCCAGTTCTCACCATCTTCGGAGCACTCGACCGTAACGTCTTTGACGCCGAAGCCGAACGTCGCTTCCAGCATCTGGTTGGAGTTCCACACCCACAGCTCGTCGAGCTTGTAGGCCCTGTCGAACTCGTACTGGATCCACACGGGATGCGGCATATCCCTGGCGCTGAGCCATGTGTCCATGAGCTCCATCGAGTGCTGGTCGGCGTCGTTGAGGCCGGAGCCGTCGATGGACCTCTCGGGCCCCGTCCCCGGATTCGAGCTGGAGGCGGTGGCCGTGACGTTCGTAATCGGATATGAGTAGGGCTCGGTCGTGAAGCTCCAGACATCGCCCTTGTACACCGTGGTGTCCGGCGGCGCATTGACTTCATCGATACGCCAGTAATAAGTCTGCCCGATTGCCAGCGGTGTGGCCGGAGCATAGATGTTGTCACTCTGATTCGGACTGACCAGCACGTTCAACGGATTGTCCGCCTCGGCGGCGCTGACATCCTCGAACGAAGTGCCGAGGTAGACGTCATGGCCGGCGACAAAGGCTCCCGCGACCCAACTCAAAACCACGTCCCGGCGAACATCGACTGCACCGTCTTCGGGATTGGGCTCGCGAGCGGCCGTGGGCATCCCTCCAACCTCGCCCTCGAGGATCGTCCCGCCGTTTTCGCCCATATCGACCGTTCGAACGATCGCATTGGCACCGCCGTTCGGGGCGAACATGAGCGCCACGATGCCGTTGGTGTCAGCGCTGAGCCAGTCGGCCAGGGCCTGGCTCGTATCCGTCGAGGCCCTCGTCCCACGGGCCGGCGCGTCAAACGACATCAACACGTCCGTGACATCGGCTAAGTCCAGGGCGACTTCCGAATCAAGCGGCGGCGTCGGATCGTTCTTGACCCCGGGCGCATTGTTCCAGTTGATCCCCGGACCGACCAGATGCTCGTGGGCTTCCAGGACTCCATACACGTCCACCAGGCCGGTATCATGTCCGTAGTTGCTGAAGCTTACATTCTTGAAGATCTGCCCCACACTGCGGACCGTCGAGATGTCGTAGACGACGTACGATACCCGGCGTCTGCCGCCAATGTTCCGCATTGCCATCCCGGATCCGGTTTCGCTGGCGTCGCCCGGTCCGATCTGTGCATCGTTGCCGATCTCGACGTCGAACGTCGGCAACAGGCTGAAAGGCTGGCCGTGTACGTGGACGGCGCCCGCCAGAACCACGAGGATGACAATGGACGTCAGAGAGATGAGTTGCTTGAACATAGCCGTTTCCTCCTTCCCTAAACAATGTTGTCGCACGTGCAACGACCGTCCTCTCCGCACGTCAGGCAAGCTCATGGCCTGCTTGTTTCGGCAACAGGCACTTGCCCACACCGTGTCTCGCAATACATAAACCATTATTGTAGCTAATGGGGCCCAAACAAACAAGACATAATTGCGTTTTCCATCCGCCCGTTTGCGAACGCGGACGATGCCCGGATGGTTTCGGTCGAAGCGGCGAGTCTGACGCGCCGCCGCAAGTCAGTACGGATCAACGATTGCAGAACCAATGCAGGAGCGGCCCACACAAGGCCACGGGCCGTTCGGAAAATGACGGATTGTCACAAAACAAGGGGCACGTCACGGTGTGAATTCGTCGGCTTTCGTTTATACTGATGCTGTTCGGCAACAGACAATCGAAACAGTGGCAACAAAGAGGCTTTCGTCATGGTTGCACTTGGTGTTTTCCTGCACGCCGTGGGAGGGTTCGCAGCCGGAAGTTTCTACATCCCCTTCAAGAAGGTCCGCAACTGGGCGTGGGAGAGCTACTGGCTCGTCGGCGGCGTGTTCTCCTGGATCGTCATGCCGTGGCTGATCGCCCTGCTGACGATCCCGCAGGTCGTGTCCCTCCTGAGAGGCGCTCCCGGGCGAAGCTGCTTCTGGACCTTCCTGTTCGGCGTGCTGTGGGGCATCGGCGGCCTGACCTTCGGCCTTTCGATGCGGTACCTGGGCATGTCACTCGGGTACGCCATCGCGTTGGGTTTCTGTGCGGCGTTCGGGACCATCATTCCGCCGATCCACCGCGGCGTCTTTCCTGAACTGTTGAGCAGCCCATCCGGCCAGACCATCCTGGCGGGTGTCGCCGTCTGCCTGGGTGGGATTGCGCTGTGCGGCTGGGCCGGGATGGCCAAGGAACGAGAGCTGTCGACCGCGCAGAAGCAGGCGACCATCAAGGAATTCAGCTTCTTCAAGGGACTCCTCGTGGCCGTCTTCGCCGGCATCATGAGCAGTTGCATGGCGCTCGGCATCGAGGCGGGCAAACCGATTGCGGATTTGGCCGTCGAGCGCGGCGCGGCTCCCCTGTGGCAGAACAGTCCGGTCTTCATCCTCGTCATGGCCGGCGGCTTCACCACGAACTGTCTGTGGTGCCTGCTCCTGAACCTGAAGAATCGAAGCACGAGAGATTACGTCGCGGCCGATCGCGCGCCGCTTTCCGCCAACTATCTGTTCTCCGCGATGGCGGGAATCACCTGGTACTTTCAGTTCATGTTCTATGGCATGGGCACGACCAGGATGGGCCGATACGACTTCTCGAGCTGGACGCTGCACATGGCCTTCATCATCGTGTTCAGTAACCTGTGGGCCTTATGGTTTCGCGAGTGGAAAGGCTCGAGCCGTCGCACGTCGATCGCCGTCGTTTCCGGGATCATCGTGGTCGTTCTGTCAACCGTATTGGTCGGCGCGGGCAACTATCTCGCCGCGATCGGCCGGTAAAAGCACAAAAGCAGCGAACATGCAAGAAGCAAAGTACAGGAACAAGGAGACAATGAGTCCGAGAGAGCGCCTCGTGAAGGCCCTGAATCATGAGACTCCCGACAGGGTCCCCATCGACTTCGGCGGGTTCCAGACGGGGATTCACAAGCGCGCCTATGCCGCCCTGCTGAAGCACCTGGGCATCGAGGAAGACATCGTGACCCTCGACCCAGTGCAGCAATTAGCAAAGCTGAGCGAGGCCGTGCTGCAGCAATTCCATGTGGATACGCGCTACGTGCTGGCCCACGGGCCCGACGGCTTCGACGGCGCGATTCGGAAGGTCGAACGCAACGGCCGATTGTGGCACGATCTGAAGGACGAGTTCGGCGTCGTCTGGTCCATGCCGGATGATGGGGGCCTGTATATGGACATCTCGCACCATCCGCTCGCCGGGGCGGGAATAAAAGACCTAACGGATTATCCCTGGCCGGACGGGACCGATGCGAGCCGATTCACCGGCGTGCGCGAACAGGCAAAGGAGTTGCGCAAGGAGACCCCCTACGCCCTGGCCACCGGCATCAGCGGCGTCGTCTACGAATACTGCTGGTACCTTCGCGGCCTGGAGCGATGGTTCATGGATACGGTGGAGAACCCGGATTTCTGCGCCGCCCTGCTGGACCGGACACTGGCGTTCTGGATGGACTATCTGACCGGTTTCATGCGGGAGGTCGGCGACATCGTCGACGTGGTGATGATCGGGGACGATCTGACCGGCCAGAGCGGGCCGCTGTTTTCGCCCGTGTTCTATCGCGCCGTCGTCAAGCCCCGCCAGAAGAAACTCGTGCAGCATATCAAGTCGCTGACGCGAGCGAAGATCTGGTATCACACGTGCGGCAGTTGCGTCGAGTACATCCCGGACCTGCTCGACAACGGCGTGGACATCCTCAACCCGGTGCAAACCAGCGCGGCAGGCATGGACCCGACGATGCTGAAGCAACGGCACGGCCGCGATCTGGTCTTCTGGGGCGGCGGCTGCGATGCACAGCACGTCCTGCCGTACGCGACGCCAGAGCAGGTGCGCGAAGAGGTCCGCCTGAATATGGATATCTTCAAACCGGAAGGCGGATACGTATTCAACGGCATCCACAACATCCAGGCAGACGTGCCGCCGGAGAATGTGGTCGCCTTGTTCGACGCGGCCTATGGGTATGGGTTCTATGGCCGTTGACATCCATCGCCCTTCAGTCAGGACTGTACGGGAGAATATGGAGAGGGAAGAGATATGAAGAGCCCGAGCCGATTGCCGAGCGGATTTACGCTGATCGAGCTGCTGGTCGTGATCGCCATCATTGCCGTGCTGATGGGCGTCATCATGCCGGCGTTGCATCGCGCGAGGGAGACGGGCAAGCGCACCGTCTGTCTGAACAACACCAAGAGCCTGGCCCTGGCCTGGACGCTCTACTGTTCCGATCACGACGGCAAAATGCCCCCCGCACAGGGCACGGCAACCGAAGGCTGGGTCCGAATGCTGACCGGGACCTATCAAATCACGCCCACAGAGGCGCCGGTGCCCGAGCAGCTCGCCGCCATTCGCGACGGCGACCTGTACCGCTTCGCCAACGCGGAGAAGATCTATCGATGCCCCGTCGCCAAGAGGAATGAGATGAGGACATACAGTGCGTCCCCGTCGCTGAACGGGTACGAATCTTCCGCGGGCGGCCCGGTCGTGAAGAACCTGAACGAGCTCAAGCAGTTGTCGAGGCGAATGGTGTTCATCGACGACTTCGGCGAGAACTGGGACGCGATGTGGTACATCTTCTACAACGAGCCACGATGGTGGAACCCGGTCCCGATGCGCCACGGCGCCGGCACCGTGGCTTCCTTCACCGATGTCCACGCGGGGTTCCGCGCCTGGAAGGACCCGCGCACGATCGAGTACGCGAGGATGAGTTGGCTGGAGGCGGAAACCTCGCGCGATTCTGCGGTGCCGCAGCCGGGCAATGACGACCTGAGGTGGGCGCAGACGGCCGCATGGGGCAAGCTCGGCTACGAGTTCCAACCGTGATTTTGAGAAGGACGAGAAAGGAGCCTATGGGTGAGTTACGACAACTGTGCGCCCGCGTCATCGTGACGTTGTTGATCATCTCCTGCGCAGAGGTTCGCGCCGAGACACAAGCCTCGCTGGAGGAGTGCTTTCGTCGGCCGCCGCCAAGCGCGGGAGTCCGCTGCTTCTGGTGGTGGCTCAACGGCAACGTGACGAAGGAGGCGATTACGCGCGACCTGGAGCAGATGCAGGCAAAGGGCTTCAGCGGCGCCATGATCTTCGATGCCGGCGGCGCGGAGCAGCGCGGGAACCAACAGGTCCCGGCCGGGCCCACCTTCCTGACGCCTCAGTGGCGGGAGCAGTTCGCCCATGCCGTCCGGGAGGCGGACAGGCTCGGCCTGGAGCTGAGCCTGAACATCCAGAGCGGATGGAACCTCGGCGGCCCCCCGGTGACGGCGGAAATGGCGGCCAAGATGTTGACCTGGTCCGAGACGACGGTCGATGACCCGCGGGCCTTCCACGGCAAGATACCTCAGCCCCGGACCAGAGACGGCTACTACAAGGACATCGCCCTGCTGGCCTATCGTGTGAAGGATGCCGGCGCGAACGAGACGTCCCATGCTGTGGAGCGTCGGCCGATCCGGGACCTTGCCGCGAAGGCAGCGTCGAAGGAGATTGGCATGTCCGCGCCGGACTGTCGATTCCTGCTCACGGACCATCCCGCCACGCCCGGCGAGGAGGATGTCTGCGCCGCCGACATTCTGAATATCAGCGAGCACATGGACCGCGCTGGACAACTCACGTGGGATGTCCCGGCCGGCAGGTGGATCATCCTGCGCTTCGGCTACACGCCGAGCCGGGCACGCGTTTCGACGTCGAGCGCCGCATGGCAGGGCCGTGTCATCGACTACATGAGCTCTGAAATCTTCCTGCAATACTGGGACGCCGTCGTCGCGCCGCTTCTCGATGATGTCGGCCCTCTGGCGGGCGACAGCTTCAAGTATCTGCACACGGACAGTTGGGAATGCGGCGGGGCGAACTGGACAGCATCGTTCCCCGAAGAGTTCCGGCGGCGACGCATGTACGACCCGATCCCGTATCTGCCGGTGATCGCGGGCAAGATCGTGGACAGCCGCGACGTCAGCAATCGTTTCCTGGCCGATTTCCGCAAGACCATCGGCGACTGCATCGCAGAGAATCACTACGGCGTATTCGCCGAGCTGGCGCATCGACACGGCATGGGCATCCATCCGGAATCGGGCGGACCCCACGCCGGGCCGTTCGACGGTCTCAAGTGCCTGGGACGAAGCGATATCGTCATGAGCGAGTTCTGGGCCCCCTCCCCCCATCGGCCGGCGCCCGAACAGCGGTTCTTCGTCAAGCAAGCATCCTCCGTGGCCCACACCTACGGCCGGCGGATCGTCGCGGCCGAGGCGTTCACCTCCATCGGGCCCCACTGGGACGACGTACTGTGGTCGTCGCAGAAGCGCAGCTTCGACCACGAGGCCTGCTCCGGCTTGAACCTCTGCTTCGTTCACACGTTCACCTGCTCGCCCGAGTCGATGGGCCTGCCCGGCCAGGAGTACTTCGCCGGAACTCACATGAACCCCAACGTCACCTGGTGGGAAATGGCCGGGGCGTTCTTCGCCTATCTGGGACGCTGCCAGCACATGCTGCGCCAGGGCCGATTCGTCGCGGACGTCTGCCATTACGCCGGCGACCATGTACCCAACCTCGTCCCGCTCAAGGAGGCCGATCCCGCGCACGTGCTGCCCGGCTACGATTACGATGTCATCAGTGAGGAGGCCCTGCTGACCCGTCTGCGTTTCGAGAACGGTCGGCTGACTTTGCCGGACGGAATGCGCTACCGGATTCTATCGCTGCCGGATCATAAGGGGATGTCCGTCGCGGCGCTGCGCGCCGTCGCGGCACTCGTCAAGGCAGGCGCAACCGTCATAGGCTCGAATCCCGAACGGACCTTCAGTCTGACGGATTACCCCCAATGTGACGAGCAGCTATCGCGACTCGCCGAGGAGCTATGGGGTGCCGGCTCAGCGGATTCGGGCGCGCGCATCGTCGGCCACGGCCGGGTCCAATGGGGCACGACGGCCCGGGACGCCCTTGCCAAGGACGGCGTGCCGCCGGACTTTGCGTATGAAGCCAGGAACGGGCAGGCTGCTCTGGACTACATTCACCGCCGGACGAGTGACCGGGACATTTACTTCCTATGCAATCAAAGCCCCCAGGAGGTGGAGGCGGAGTGCCTCTTCAGAATCTTCGACAGAAGGGCCGAGCTCTGGGACCCGCTGACGGGCGGTATCGGCGAGGCGGAGGTCCTCGAACAGGTGGACGGGCGAACTCGATTGCTCATCCCGTTCGCGCCTTACGGCAGTTGGTTCGTCGTCTTCAGGGCTCAAGGCGATCCGACTTCATCATCGCAGCGACATCGCCGGGGATGGGCCGAACTGCGGCAATTACAAGGTCCGTGGAATGTCACCTTCGTATCCCCCTGGCACAACCGCTTCGACGTGACGATGGAGGTGCTGCGCGACTGGATCGAGAGTCCGGAGGATCGCGTGCGGCACCATTCCGGCAAAGCCATCTACAGACACACCTTTGACATGCCCGCCGGCGAGTGCACGGGTCCGGCCAGGCTCATGCTGGATCTGGGCCGGGTCGAGGATACAGGGATCGCCCGGGTCGTGCTCAACGGCCGGGACTTGGGCGTCGTTTGGACGAAGCCATTCCGTGTCGAGGTATCCTCGGTCCTGCGCGCAGGAGCGAACCACCTTCAGGTGGAAGTCATCAACTCGTGGCGCAACCGGCTCATTGGCGACCGCCGGCTGCCGGCCTCCCAGCGACGTACGGCCACGAACATCGCCGTACGAGAGGACTGGGAATTGGCCAGTTCCGGCCTCCTGGGCCCCATAAGACTGTTGAAGCAGACCACGGACTGATCGTTGCGGATCGCCGATTCGAGAGCAACCCGGCGTGACGTAGCCGGCATGGACGTTCGCAAAGTGGTGAAAGAAAAACGCGATTATGTATTGCCCCACCCCGATGGGTTGCCGATAATAGATGATGGTGTGGTGAGTCAATCCATTGTGATATCAGCAGAGCGGCAGGGCAAGCCACTCTGGAGGAAGGAGGAGCGCGATGCGCGAGAAGCTGTTGCTCTTGGTCTCAACTCTCCTGATTGTCGGCCCCGCACTGACGAGCACGATCCGTGCGGAACTGGTGGGCTGGTGGAAACTGGACGACGGCTCCGGGACGATTGCCCAGGATTCAAGCGTCAACGGCAACCATGGCACCCTCCAGGGCGATCCGGAATGGACCGACGGGCAGATCGATGGCGGACTGACTCTGGACGGCGATGGAGACTATGTCGAGCTGCCCATCGGTTCTGTGATCGCCTCATTGAGCGACTCCACCATAGCCCTATGGGTGAACTACTCCGGCGAAGGCGGCGGCTGGCAGCGCATCTTCGACTTCGGAACCGGCACAACGAACTACATCTATCTCTGTCCCAGTGACGGTATCGACGGGTCAATGCACGCGGCGATTACCGCCGGTCAGGACCTCTGGACGGATCTCGTGGTCACGACCGGAGCGCTGCCCACCGGCTGGCATCACGTCGCCCTCGTGATCGACGGAACCGCAAAGAACATGAAGATCGTCCTCGACGGCGAGATCGTCGCGGACGCCTCTACGTTGTACGTTCTCCAGGACCTGGGCAACACGACCCTGAACTGGCTCGGCCGGTCACAGTACGCCGATCCCTATTTCAACGGGACGCTCGACGACCTGCGGATTTACGACCAGGCGATGTCGCCGGCGGCGATCCAGAAAATCATGCGAGGCGACGTCGCTACCAGCCTCGATCCGAGCCCGGCCGACAAGGCCACGGACGTCCCCCGCGACACGGTCCTTGGCTGGACGCCCGGCGAATTCGCCGACACCCATAACGTGTACTTCGGCACCGTCTTCGACGACATAAACGCAGCCGACACGACGAATCCTCTGGACGTGCTGGTCGGCC